>NZ_CP031015.1:3000000-3266665 GCF_003850245.1 Microbacterium sp. ABRD28
GCGGGCGAGGGCCTTCAGGAACAGGCGGATGTGCAGCAGTGCCAGCTGCAGGATCAGCACGATGAGGAGGAACGACACGAAGCGGCCGAATCCCGAGTAGGGGAAGCGCTCCGGCATCCAGATCATCACCGCCCCGATCAGCAGCGTCACGACCCACACGCCCATGCTCGCCAGCGCCAGCCATGCCGGCCGGTTGGGAGCGAGATTCGCGTCGAGGATCGCCGCGCCGGCGAAGCCGGCGAGCAGCAGCACGGTGAGGAACGCGCGCGCGACGATGCCGTTCTCCGGCCCGATCAGCACCCAGACGACGCAGACGATCGCCGCTGCGATGAGAGCACCGATCGCCACCCAGATGGCGGCACGGATGAGGGGTGACCGACCCGGGTCATCCGTGGCCTGCGATCCGGCGGACGCGGGCGTCTCGTGCGGCTGGGGCTGTGTCATCTCGGTCCTCTCGTTGACGCATGCCCATCCTGGCACGCGCGGGCGGACGTGTCAGGCGGCCCGGCAGGAGCGAGAACGACAAGAGCCCGGCCGAAGCCGGGCTCTCTGGGTGGCGAGTGAGGGATTCGAACCCCCGAAGGCTACGCCGGCTGATTTACAGTCAGATCCCTTTGGCCGCTTGGGTAACTCGCCAAGTGCGCACCCGCCCGGCTTGTGCAGTCGACCGGAGGCGCGAGAAACAAGTCTAGACCCCCGACGGGCGTCGAAAAAATCCACCCCGGATGCCTGCGCTGCGCCCCTCAGGTTCCGAGGCGATCGAGGTCGGGGGCGGTCAGCGCCGAGGGAAGGCGCAGGAGCGCGCCCTCGAAGCGGCAGGTTGCGGCAGCGACATCCATGGCCCGCTGCAGCGCCTCACCCCACGCCTCGGAATCGGCGGGAACACCGTCGATCATGGCGGCGATGATGGTCGCGAAGGCCGCGTCGCCCGCACCCATGGTGTCGACGATGCGACCCGGCAGATCGGAGATCGGGCGGGTGACGACATCCGCCCCCGCCTCGATGGTGGCACCCGCGCGTCCCTGTGTGGCCAGGACCGCGGCCGCGCCGGCGTCGATGAGTCGCGCGCGCAGGGCGTCGAGGGGTTCCCCGTAGAGCAGCTCGGCGTCGTCTTCGCCGATCTTGACCAGCGCCGCGCCCGCGGCGAGCTGCTCGAAGCCGCGGACGAACTCCGCGCGGTCGTGCATCATCCCCTCGCGGGGGTTGACGTCGATCGCGAGTGGGGCGCCTGACGCGCGGACGGCCTGCGACAGCGCGAGGGTCTGGGCGACGTCGTCGAACGGGAAGCAGCTGATCGCGATGACGGATGCCGCATCGAGGGCGGCCCGCTCGGCGGCACCGAGGTGCACCGCGCGATGCTGGGCGGCGTCGTTGAAGACGTAGGTCGGCTCGCCTCCGCCGCTGCGCGTGCTCACCGCGCGCGACGAGCCGCGCGGTGACGGTGTCGAGAGCAGCACGACCCCGAAGTCGTCGAGGTACGACCGGATGCGGCCACCTGCTTCGTCGTCGCCGACCATCGCGATGAGGGTCGCGGGCACGCCGAGGCGTGCGAGACCGACGGCCACGTTCAGCGCGGCGCCGCCGACGAATTCGCGGACGCCGTGGTCGTCGCGCAGTTCGTCGATGAGGGCGTCGCCGATGACGACGGCGCGGCTCACGACCGGCTCCGCGCGTGCTGGGCGACGCTCTCGACGAAGGCCTCGGTGCGCCGACGCGTGCCGTCGATGCGCCGGTCGACGCTCGCGCGGATCTCACTCGGCGCAAGGGGGGCGGCCAGCCGGACGTTCTCGTGGCACGACAGGTCGGCGCACATGTAGGTGCCGACGCTGTCGCCGTTGCGGCCCGCCTCACCTGCCTTGCGCGCGGTGAAGAGCGCGACCTGATCGGCGGGCTGCATCGTGTGGCACAGGTTGCACATCGCCGAACGCGCCGACGAGGTGCCCTCGGCGGCACGCAGCAGCACACCGACGGCCTCGCCGTCGACCTCGGCGATCACATAGGCGCGCCCACGCGTGCGCGGGTCGCGCCAGGCCAGGAAGTCGAGATGATCCCAGTCGGTCAGCACGAAGTCGTTCGGCAGGGCCATCACCTGCAGCTCTTCGGGACGGGCGTTCACGAACGACGTGTGGATGTCGCTCTCGGTCAGCGGGCTCATGCACTCTCCTCGCCTGGTCTCGGGACAGTCTACGAACCTCTCCCCGCCCGCGGGCGGGTTGTGCGGCGCGGGAGCGTCGTCCGCCTCTCACGCCGGACGACCTCGCCCACTCCTCACGCCGGACGATCTCGCCCACTCCTCACGCGGGACGACCCCCGTCCACCCTCACGCCGCGCGACCCCCGTCCACTCCTCACGCCGACCCGTCAAGAATTGCGGCCCACGGAGCCGGGAAACGACAGAATTCGACGGGTCGCGAAGGATGAGCGACATTGATCGACGGGTCACGGAGGATAGGGTGGCGCCCGTGACGGAGGACGGTGGGTGGTCCGCCCTCGCGGAGGGATGGGCCGCACGGTGGGGCGGAGTGTCGGCGCCCGCGCGACAGGCGCTCATCACCGCGTGCGCCATCGGCCCGGGCACGCGGGTGCTCGACGTCGGCTGCGGCTCGGGCGAGTTCCTCGCCGAGCTGGCCGCGGCCGGAGCGCGGGCGATCGGGGTCGACTCCGCGTCGGCGATGGTCGCGATCGCCGCGCTTCGCGGCGACGCGCGGGAGGCGGATGCCGCCGCCCTCCCCTTCGAGGATGACTCGTTCGATGTCGTGACCGCGGTCACGGTCCTGCACCTCACCGACGACCTCGATCACGCCGTCCTCGAGTGCGCACGCGTGCTGCGGCCGGGGGGTCTGCTCGGCATCGCGGAATGGGACGACACCGGGCGGAGCGACCTGGCGGTCATCGAGCAGGCCCTCGAGGCTGCGCCGGCTCCCGCGGGGTCCCCGCATCCGTCCCCTCTCGATCTCGCGCTGGACGCGGCGGGCTTCCGTCAGGTCTCGCAGGGCGAGGTCGAGGTGCGGGTGCGGGCCGCCGACGCCGGCGACCTCGCGACGACCGTGCTGCTCGGTGAGGACGAGGCGACGATCGGCGAGCTCTGCGGAATCATCGGGACGGCGGCGGAACCGTTCCGGAGGGTGGACGGGAGCTACGAGCTGACGAACACCTTCCGCTGGCGCGTGGTCTCGCGCGGCTGAGCCTCAGAAGCCGAGTCGGCGGGCCACCGCGTCCGCCGCGCGCACCGGGAACGCGTCCCAGCCGGGCTCGAGGATCTCGCGGGCCAGCGCGTACAGCTCGCGTGCGGCGTCTTCGACCGGCGCCGACGTCGCCTCGGCGATGCGGGCGCCCCACTCGGGGAAGTCGCGCTCGAACCGGCGAAGCGGATCGATGATGTCGCGACGCGCCGTCGACCGCTCGCCGAAGCGACCGCGGATCGCGCGGACCAGATGGATGACCGCGGCACCGCGCACGAACTGCCCCGCGTTGAGCACCTCACCACGACGTGCCCGGCCGGTGCCGAGCAGGAGCTTGACGAAGACGAGCGCGGCGTCGTTGACGGGATCGAACCGATCGCGTGCGGCTGCGTTCGCGCGGGCGCGCGCGATCAGGTCGGCCGTCGTGCCCCGGTCGTCGTCGACGACGACGGTGGCCTCCCCCGCGACCGCGCCCTCCAGTTCCACGGCCTCCGAGAAGGCGAACTCGAACACATGCCCGTCGTCGTACACGGCGACGAACCCGATCTCGCCCTCGCGCGCGGTCACGGCGAGTCGGTCCTGATCGGGCAGCCACGTCAGGTCGGGCCGGACCTCCTGTCCGCGACCGTCGGCGATCAGGGCGAAGAAATCGTGATCAGACCATTCGTCGCGGCGATGCGCCGCGTCGTCCGATGCCGAGCCGAGAAGGACGAGGCCGATCAATCCGTCGCGCTCCTCCACCCCGGCTGCAAGGCCGCGGCTGAGCGCGGTGAATCGCGTGGGATCGGTGTGCACCGTCATCCGGTCACTTCACACTGCCGGCGGTGAGGCCGCCGACGATGAAGCGCTGCAGGGCGAGGAACAGCGCGACGGGGATGATGGCGGCCAGGACCGCACCCGCGGCGAAGACGCTCCAGTTGCGCGCGGTCTCCTGCGAGACGAACTGGTAGAGACCGACGGCGAGCGTCTGCTTGTCGGGGTCGGAGAGCACGACCGACGCGATGACGAAGTCGTTCGTCGTCGCCAGGAACGACAGCAGCCCGACGACGGCGAGGATCGGCGCGACCAGGCGCAGGATGATCGTGAAGAAGATGCGGGCATGGCCGGCGCCGTCGATCTTCGCCGCCTCGTCGATGGACGCCGGCACGGTGTTGAAGAACCCGTACATGAGGTACGTGTTCACCCCGAGCGCACCGCCGAGGTAGACCATGATCAGCCCGAGCTGGGAGTTCAGGCCCAGCGCCGGGAAGATGTCGGCGATCGCCGACATGAGCAGGAAGATCGCCACGAAGGCCAGCAGCTGCGGGAACATCTGCACCAGCAGCAGGGTGAGGAGGCCGAACCGGCGGCCCGTGAAGCGCATGCGCGAGAACGCATACGCCGCGAGGGCGCCGAGCAGCACCGTGCCGAATGCCGTGGCGAGTCCGATCACGAGCGTGTTGACGAACCACGCGCCGTACGGCTGCGACGGGTTCTCGAACAGCCGGAAGTAGGCGCCCAGGTCGAAGGTGGAGAACAGGCTGTTCGCCGTCAGCAGCGTACCGCCGGGGTTGAGCGACGCCGACAGCACGTAGGCGAGCGGGAACGCGCAGAACAGCAGCATGACGATGCCGATGATGTGGCGCCATCCGGTCTCGCGGAACCAGCGACCGAACGGTCGCCGCGGGGTGGGAGCGGCCTTCTCCGCCGCGGCAGCGCCGCGGCGATCGTCGGCGAGGGCCTCCGCGAGGGCCGGGGCGGGCTGCGAGGTCAACGGATTGGAGTTCAGTGCCATCTCAGTTCAGCTCCTCGAGGACCTTGGTCTGTCGGAAGCTCACGTAGGAGATGACGGCGACCAGGATGAAGATGATGATCGAGAACGCGCTCGCGAGCCCGTAATCGCGGTTGGCACCGACGAAGGCCACCTTGTAGACCATGGAGATCAGGATGTCGGTGGCGCCGACGTTGATCGACGCGTCGGCGAACCTCGGCCCGCCGTTGGTGAGCATGTAGACGATGTTGAAGTTGTTGAAGTTGAACGCGAACGACGAAATCAGCAGCGGGGCGACCGAGACCAGGAGGAGCGGGAACTTGATGTGGCGGAAGACCTGCCACACGCCCGCACCGTCGACGCGACCCGCCTCCTGGATGTCATCGGGGATCGACTGCAGCGCACCCGTGCACACCAGGAACATGTAGGGGAAGCCGAGCCAGAGGTTGACGATGAGAATCGCGACCTTCGCGAGTATGGGGTCGAGCAACCACGGTATGGAGGCGCCGCCGAGGAGCACCTGGTTGATGAACCCGAAGTCCTGGTTGAACATGCCCGCCCAGATCAGGGCCGACAGGAACGCCGGGAACGCGTACGGGAGGATGAGGATGACCCGGTAGTACTTGCGGCTCTTCATCTTCGGGTCGTTGAAGACGACGGCGAGGAAGAGCCCGAGGACGAAGGTGGTCGCCACCGAGAGGAAGGCGAAGACGAAGGTCCAGACCAGGACCGCGATGAACGGGCCACGGATGGATTCCTCGGTCACGGCGCGGACGAAGTTCTCCCCGCCGACCCAGACCTGCCATCCCGGAAGGATCTCGGTTCCGTCGTCGGCGGTGAAGGCACCGGTGCCGATGTCGCGGTAGACCACACCCGTTTCGGTGTCGGTCATGGTGTCGGCGACGGGATCCCACTCCAGACTCGACTGGAACAGGTAGGCGTTCGAACCGTCGGTGGTGCGCAGGTAGCCGTCGTTGAGATCGTCGTCGAGCGGGACGGTCAACGCGCCGATCTCGGCCTGATTGGCGAGGATCTGCGAGAAGTCGAGCACGTCGTAGCCCGCAGCCTCGGGCGAGGAGATCGATTCCAGCGGCATCTCGTTGCCGCCGACGCTGAGGTCTCCGGTCTCGGGGTCCTCCACGACGAGGAAGAACTCCCCGTCGCGGGTGGCGATCTGCACCGGGTACGTGGCGGAGTCCTCCACGCGCGTCTGCGACTGCTGGAGGAGGGAGGTGATCGCGTCTTCCTTGTCGGAGTTGTGCCCCGACCCGTAGTTGGTGAACGCGATGTAGACGGTGTAGAGCACGACGAAGATCTGGAAGATGAAGAGGAACACCAGACCGGGCGCGAGGTACTTGGCCGGGAGGAGTCCCGGGATGAGGTAGATCGCGTTGAGGACGACCACGCCGACCGCGATGGCCACGGCGATGACCCACTGCTCCTGGACGACGAGCACGAGGATGGCGTAGATCGCCATCGCGTCGACGATGCCCAGGGCGACGATCTTGAACAGCCAGACCTTCCAGCCGGCCGACGCGGCGTCGGCGAAGGCCGCGGCGCGGCGGCGCCGCTTCTCCGTGGCCGGATCGGCGCGACGATCGGACGCGCGGTCGTCGGTGTCGAGTGTCGGAATCGTCATCGAGGCTCCTTGGCGGACGATCGACGGCGCGGTCGATCTGTCAGGGGAAAGGGGTTCGGCGGGGATGCCGCGTGAGCGACACCCCCGCCGAAGGCGATCAGCCGATCTTGCCCTGGATGTTCTCGGCCATGGTGGTCCAGCTGGAGACCGGGTCGGAACCCTGGATGATGGCGACCTCGGTGGTGCCCCAGTCATCCCACACGGCACCCATCTGAGGGATGCTCGGCATCGGCACGGCCTCGGCGCCCACCGATGCGAAGCCGGCGACGATCGGGTCGGCCTGCGCGGCCTCGAAGGACTCGGTGAGCGCGGGGGCACGACCGCCGGCCTCGAACAGCGCGGTCTGCACCTCGGGGGTGGCGATGTAGTTCACGAGGAACTCGTTCGCCGCGAGGGCGTTCTCCGACTGCGAGCTGAGGAAGAAGGTCTGCACACCCGCGAACGGACGGGCGGTCTGGCCACCGGCCGACGGGATCGGGTCGACGGCGACGTTGACGCCCGCGTCCACCGCGTCGGCGATGTTCCAGGGACCGGTGAGGAAGAACGGCGCCTGGCCGGCGTTGAAAGCCTCCTTGGCGAGGTCGCCGTCGAGGTTGAGGTTGAACACGCCCGCGGCACCCTGCTGGCCGAGCCACGTCGCGAACTGCTGACCGGCCTCGTCACCGATGGTGAGGTTGGCGGCGTCGTACGAGCCGTCCGCGTTCTGGGCGAAGACCGAGTTCCCGAAGGAGGTCTGGAACGGGTACAGGTGGTACGGGTCGGAGTTCTGCGGGTTCAGGCCCACCACGAACGGGTACTGCGTACCGGCCGCGGTGCCCTTGGCGATCATGTCGTCGAAGTTCGTGGGCGCCTCGGGAACGAGGTCGGCGTTGCGGACCAGCGCGATGTTCTCGATCGCGTAGGGCAGGCCGTAGGTGTTGCCGTCGTAGGTGACCGCCGCGATGGCGACCTCTTCGAACTCGGCGGCCTTGTCGCCGAGCTCGACGGGCGCGACGACGCCGTCCTGCACGAAGGCACCGGTCCAGTCGTGGCCACCGATCGTGATGTCGGGGCCCTCACCGCTCGGCACCTGGGTGATGAAGTCCTGCTGGATGTCCTCGTACTCCTTGACGACGAGGTCGACGGCGATGCCCTTCTCCTCTTCGAAGGCGGTCGCGACATCCTGGAGGGCGCGCTCGCGGTCGGCGTCGACCCAGACGGTCAGGGTGTTCTCGGCGGCACCGGAGTCGCCACCGTTGTCGGCGCCGCCGGAGCTCTCGCCACCGCCGCCGCCCGCGCAGCCGGCGAGCACAACGGCTCCGCCGACCAGGAATGCGCTGAGACCCAGCGCACGCTTGTTCATCACCTTCATCGGTGTTCGCCTCTTTCTTTGGGGAGGGCGACAGGTCCGCGGGAGGCGGCTCCCTTGTCGCCAGCTCGTGTTGCAAGCGCTTACAGTTTGCGTCAGTCGCACGTGGTTCGCAATCCCGTGAGTCGGTCGATACCATCCTGTGACCGTTCCGCCGCGGGAATTGTGCCGGAGCCACAACGACAGACCCGCGCTTCAGGTTTGGAAGCGCTTACATCTACAGGCGGGAATTGTTGTCGTTTCCGAGATTCTCCCCGTGCGGCTTCGCGATCGCCGAGGGCTTCCCGAATCGGCGGCAGAAGGGCTCGCTAGACTCCCGGCATGGCCGACTCAAGTTTTGACATCGTCTCGAAGATCGATCGGCAGGAAGCCGACAACGCCCTGAACCAGGCGCGTAAAGAGGTCGAGCAGCGCTACGACTTCAAGGGCACCGACGCCTCCATCGAGTGGAGCGGCGAGGCGATCCTCATCAAGGCGAATTCCGAGGAGCGCGCCAAGGCGGTGCTCGACGTCTTCCAGACGAAGCTCATCAAGCGCGGCATCTCGCTGAAGAGCCTCGACTCGGGAGAGCCGACGGCCAGCGGCAAGGAGTACCGCATCGTCTCGACCCTCAAGGAAGGCATCTCGCAGGAGAACGCCAAGAAGATCGGCAAGATCATCCGTGATGAGGGCCCGAAGTCGGTGAAGTCGCAGATCCAGGGCGACGAGCTGCGCGTGCAGTCGAAGTCTCGCGATGATCTGCAGGAGGTCCAGCGCCTTCTGAAGGCCGCCGACCTCGACGTCGACCTGCAGTTCGTCAACTACCGATAAGCGGCAGATCCCGTTCCGTGGAACTCTTGCGCACCGGCGCACGATGGCTCCTCGCCGCGCTCCTCGCGGCCGCGGGGATCTCCCACCTCACCTGGGGCCGGCGCGGGTACCGGATCGTGGTGCCCGACTGGTCGACCCGGATGACCGGACTGAGCAAAGACGCCATCGTGGTGGGCTCGGGCGTCGCCGAACTCCTGCTCGCCGGCGCGGTCGCCACGATCCCCCGGGAACGCAGTGTGGGGTGGCTCGTCGCCGCGTTCTTCGTGGCCGTCTTCCCCGGCAACGTCCACCAGTGGCGCACCGGCCGTTCCGCCCCGATGTTGCGGACCGAACGCGCACGATTCATCCGCCTGCTCCTCCAACCCGCCCTCGTCGCGTGGGCGCTGTGGGCGAATCGCTGAGGGGGAATGGGCGAGGCCCGTACGCGCGTTGAAGGTCGCATGCGATCGATCGTGTACTCCCGCGCCGGCGACTCCTCCGTTCTCGACGTCGTGGAGCGAAGCATTCCGCAGCCCGGACCGGGCGAGGTGCGCGTCCGCGTCGCCGTCTCCGGCGTGAATCCGACCGATTGGAAGGCTCGTCGAACGGGGACGGCCGCCACGGCCTTCGGCGAGGTGACCCCCAACCAGGACGGCGCCGGCGTCGTCGACGCCGTCGGCGACGGCGTCGACGCGCCCTCCGTGGGTGAACGCGTCTGGATCTTTCTCGCGCAGCACGAGCGACCGACGGGAACCGCCCAGGAATACACGGTCGTTCCCGCCGCACGCGCCGTTCCTCTTCCCGAAGACATCGGTTTCGATGTCGCCGCCGGCCTCGGCGTTCCCGCGATGACCGCGCACCGCGCCCTCACCATCCACGAAGACGGTCCCGAGCGCCTCTCCGCCGGCGCACTGGCCGGACGCACCGTTCTCGTCGCCGGCGGCGCGGGCGCCGTCGGCCACGCGGCCATCCAACTGGCGCGCTGGGCCGGGGCCACCGTCATCGCCACGGTCTCCAGCGACCAGAAGGCCACGCTCGCCCGCGACGCGGGCGCGCACCACACGGTGAATTACCGCCGCGAAGACACGGCCCGTCGCATCCTCGAGATCGCTCCTGGCGGGGTCGAGCAGATCGTCGAGGTGTCACCGGCCCACAACTTCGCACTCGACACCGACGTCATCGCCAATCACGGAAGCATCGCGTACTACGCCGACAACGGCGGTGACGAGGCGATCATCCCCGTCGTGCCGACCTTCGCGAAGAACATCCGGTTCCAGGGCCTGCTCATGTACACCGTGGGCGAGCGCGCGCTGACGGCGGCGGTCGAGGACATCACTGCGGCGCTTCGCGACGGCGCCCTTCCCGTCGGCGAGGACGCGGGGCTCCCCCTCACGTGGTTCGGCCTCGACGACACCGCGGCAGCCCACGACGCTGTCGAGAACGGGGCGATCGGCAAGGTCCTGATCGACGTCTCGGGCGACAACCACTGACCGGCAGCCGCCCTGAACGTCAGCCGGACGTCTTCGACGCCGGCCGCGGCAGCAGGTCAGCGGTGTGGTAGGCGAAGACGAGTCGCGCCGGCACCCGCCCGGTGAGGACTTCCTCCACCGCCTCGTTGACGTCCTCGAGATCCCGCTCCTCGGCGATCACCCGTGTCCTTCCTGCGGCATGCAGATCGAAGACTTCCGCAAGATCCTGCCGCGTCCCCACGATCGAGCCGACGACGCTGATCCCGCGAAGGACTGTGTCGAACACCGGCAGGGTGTACTCCCCGCCCGCGGGCAACGCCACCAGCACCAGGCGTCCCCCGCGATTGAGGGCGTCGAATGCCTGGCGAGTCACCTCCGGTGCAACGGCGAGCACGATCGCGACGTCCGCGCCGCCGAGTTCCGCGATCATCGCCACCGGATCGTCCGTCGATGCGTTCACGACATGATCGGCACCCAGATCTTCAGCGAGCGCGAGTTTGTCGCCGGTGACGTCGACAGCGATCACCTTGGCCCCGACCAACCGGGCGTACTGCACAGCCAGATGCCCGAGTCCCCCGACGCCGAAGATCGCCACGGTCTCGTCCGGTCGAACACGGGCGTTCTTCACGGCCGCATACGTCGTCACCCCCGCGCAGGTGAGCGGCGCGGCATCCACGGGATGAACGCCGTCGGGGACGGAAACGACGAAGCGCGCGTCGGCGACCAGGTATTCGGCGTATCCGCCCGACACCGAGAATCCCGTGTTCGCCTGGCTGACGCAGAGATCCTCGCGCCCATCGATGCAGTAGCGGCAGCGACCGCATGCCCGTCCGAGCCACGGCACGGCAACGCGCTGGCCCACTCGAGGCTCGGTCACGCCGGCACCGTGCCCCTCGACGATCCCCACCGCCTCGTGTCCGGGGATCAGCGGGAAGGTCGCGGCCACCGGCCAATCGCCGTTCATCGCATGGATGTCGGTGTGGCACAGCCCGCACGTCTCGACGCGCAGGAGCACCTGACCGGGCCCCGGTTCGGGAACCGGAAGCTCCTCCACCTGCGCCGACGCACCGGCACGACTGACGACTGCTGCTTTCACGACTGGTCCTCCTCAGGCTGATGGAGGGAGTCTGCTCGTTCCCTCACGCGCGCCGGTGGGACCTTCGACCCCCGAGGAGAACGGATCGCGCACGACGATGGCCGCATGCGCGCCTCCCAGACCGACACCGCTGTCTCACCCGCCCCCGGTGAAGAGTCCCTCCCCTGGTCGCAACCGGGGATCCTCGTGGGGGTCGACGGCTCGGAATCCGCCGCCGCTGCGCTGGAATATGCGGTCGAGATCGCCCCGAAACTGGGGCTGCCCGTGCATGCCATGGCCGTCTGGGACGATCCGGGTCTGATCTGGGGAGACGCCCCCACGCCCGACGACGGCACGGACTACGAGGCGCTGGCACGCGATCTCGCGTCCCGCGCTGCCCTGGAGATCTTCCCGGCGGGGCCGCCACCGTGGCTGACCACCGGGACGCGCCGCGGCACGGCCGAGCACACGCTCGTCGACGCGTCGGAGCACGCGGCGATGCTGGTGCTGGGCTCACACGGCCGCAGTCGGATCGGCAGCCTCTTCCTCGGGTCTGTGAGCGCGGTGTGCGCCTCGCACGCGGCCTGTCCGGTGATGATCGTCCGCCACCGCCCGCGCCGCGGCACATCGTCGACGCCGGAGACGACGACAGCGGGTGGCGACCGTGTCTGACGATGTGCGCGTCGTCCGGCACGAGGCTGAGCTCACGGCGGGTGTTCGCCGACGCGTGGCGATGTCGGAACTGACCGACTTCTTCGCCGCGGCCTACACCGAGACAGCCAGAGCTTTGGAGGAGCAGGGGACGGCCCCGATCGGACCGCCGTTCGGAAAGTACTACGGGGTACCCGACACGACCGTCGACGTCGAGGCGGGCTTTCCCGTTGCGGGGACGGTGCGCCCGCAGGGGAACGTCCACCCCGGGGAGCTCCCGGCGGGCCTGGTCGCAGAGGTGATCCATGAGGGGTCCTACGACACCATGCATCAGACCTACGCGGCGGTGCAGCGACACTGCGACGCGGTCGGGTTGACACCGGGGCCGGTCTGTTGGGAGCAGTATCTGAGCGACCCCGAGGTCGAGCCTGATCCCGCGCGGTGGCGCACCCTGATCCGCTGGCCCGTCACCGATCCCCTCGGGGGGTGAGCAACGCGTCCTGGTAGAACGCGATCACTCGCTCACGCCACTGGTGACGGTCGGTGGTCAGGGCGCCGGTATGGTCGGCACCCGACGCCACCCACACCGATACCTGCGAAGGAGCGGCGGCCGCCAGGCGTTCGGCGACGAGTTGTTCGTCGGCTACCGTTCCCGCAGCGATCATCAGCACCTCGGTGTGCTGCGGGAGCATGCGAACGGCGTCGTCGAGAGAACCCGGCATCTCGGCGGGGCTGAGCAGATCGGTGAGAGTGAACGTGCCGGCATCCAGCAGATTCTGCAGGCTCCCTCGCAGCCCGTAGGTCTCCGAAAGCCACCATTTGTCCGCCGCAACCCTCCCGGTCGCCCCCTCCGCCACGACAGCGCGGATGCGGGGGTCGGACGAGGCCGCACCGATCGCTTCCTCACCCCCCATCGACAGTCCGAGCACGCCGACGGCGGCGATGGGCGGGTGCGCGCGGCCGAGCACCTCGTCCACGGCCGCGGTGATGTCCTCGTCGCCGTACCAGCCCAGCTCCATGCCGTGTCCTTCGCTGAGACCGTGACCCCGTGCGTCGGTGGCGAGAACGCTGAAACCCGCCTCGTTCAAGACCCGAGCATGCGCCTCGACGTCATTGGCCGTCGACCCGGCGCCGTGTCTTACGATCACCGCCGCTCCGTTGTCTCCGGCGAGGAACCATCCCGCGAACATCACTCCCGCCTCCGAGGAGAAGCGCACCTCCTGTGCACCGTCGGGTGTGCCCGGCCGGACGGGGTGGGGCGGGTGAGCCGCGGCGAGCGCGATGGACGAGCTGTAAACCCCCGACGCGAGCAGGACGACAAGGGCGGGGATGACGGCGAGCGACCACCAGCGAAGCGAGCGCGTCAGGGCCACCGCCGATCAGGCCGAGCGAGCCCCAGAGGAGCGGGTGTCCGCCGCGGTGATCATCAGCCACCAACGCCGGCACCCCGATCAGGCCGACGGGACGATGAGCCGATTGTCGACATCGGTGACGTGCGGCGTAGCCCACGCGGCACGTGTCGCTTCCTCGCGCTCGGTCCAGGTGGACACGGTGCCGGTGAGGGTGACCGTCGTACCCATCACCGCGACATCGATCTGTCGCGCCTGCAGCAGTGCTTTTCGCGATATCGCTCGCCGAATGCGATCCTCGGTGTCCGCGCTGGCCGGACGCTCCCGCAGAGTGATCATGTTGTCGACGGTGGAGACGCCCCGGAGGAGCTGCACGGCCCGCGTCGCGGCGTAGCGCTCGGAGTTTCCCCGCACCTCCCCGATGAGGGTGACGTCATGGCCGTGGACGATCGCCTGCACCGAGTCGGGCACGGTGATCGCCGCACGCAGGGCGCGCTCGACCTCTTTGGCGACGTCCGCTTGCGTCACCGGCCACTTGGTCCGCGGATGCACCGTCAGCGCATCGACGAGCGTGCGAACGCCGCGGACCCGAAGCGCTGCCTTCGTCGCTGCCCGTCGCTCGGCGTTCGTCGCCACCTCGCCGGAGAGCGTGACCGCGCCGCCACGCACGGAGACGCCGATCTCGGCAGCATCCAGGTCGGGATTCCCTTCCAGCTCCGCTTCGACGTCCGTCTTCACGATGAGATCGTGCTCCGTCTTTGTGGCCATGGTGAGCTTCTCTTTCCTTGGGGGGCGAGGTCATCGTGCACCTCCGCCCCTCGGCCGCTCGGGTCGTTGGTCCTGCGACGGGCGGTGATCGCCATGGGTGCAGCCTGCGCCTTGTCGCCGCACCTGCGGCGGAGTAGCGTGGGGTCTCCAGCGGACGCAGGGGGCGGGAGCGGTCCATGAGTGACTCCCCGGGTTTTCTCGACGGCTCGCGATCGGATCTCGAGAAAACCCTCGACGATCTGATCGCCGACGCTCAGCGCGTGCTCACCGCGGAGACGCGCGTGAGAAGCCTGCTCGCCGCCAACCGGGCAGTGACAGAAGAACTCGACCTCGACCACACGCTGCATCGGATCGTCGAGGTCGCCGCCGCCCTCGTCAAGGCGGAGTACGCGGCCCTGGGCGTTCTCGGCGGCGACGGCAGGCTGGAGCGGTTCATCCATACCGGAATGGACCCTGCCCAGGTCGAGGCCATTGGCCGCCTGCCCGAAGGACGTGGTCTGCTGGGCGCCGTCATCGAGGAGGCGCACACGATCCGTCTCCGCGACCTCGCCGAAGATCCGCGATCTGTCGGTTTCCCCCCGCATCACCCGCCCATGCACGGGTTTCTCGGAGTTCCGGTGCGTACGAGGGAAGAGGTCTTCGGCAACCTGTACCTGACCAACCCCGCGGCGGGGGAATTCACTTCCGAAGACGCGGAGCTGATCGAAGCGCTGGCAGCCACGGCAGGAATCGCGATAGACAACGCCCGCCTGTTCGAGCGAGCCGTGCGGCAGCGACGACTGGCCAGTGCGCTGTCGAGCATCAGCGGCGCGCTCCTCGCCCCTGCGGGCGAGGACCCGATGGACATCGTGGTCCGCGGACTCAGCGACGTCGTCGCAGCCGACCTCGTCACGATCGTGGTGCCCGAGCAGGAGGGGAGGATGCATCGGGTGGTCGCCGTCTGGGGGGAGCACGCCGAGCAGTTGGAGGGAACCCTCCACCCGGCGGAATCCTCGGTCGCCGAGCAGGCGATGAGGACCGGGAAGATCGCCACCGTGAGCCACAGGCGCTCCTACCTCGACGGCCGCCTCGTGCTCGGGTCCACCGCCGCGGTACCCTTCGTCGCGACGCAGGCCCCCACGGGAGCCATCCTCGTCGCACGACATCCCGACCGGCCGCACCTCACTCCCGCTGACCTCGAAGCGGTGTCCGAGTTCGCCTCGCAGGCAGGCATCGCCGTGACCCTCGCGTGGGCACGCCGCGATCGACAGCGACTGGAAGTGATGGAGGATCGAGCCCGAATCGCCCGGGATCTCCATGACCATGTCATCCAGCGCCTGTTCGCATCGGGCATCCGGCTGCAGGCCCTGGCATCGATCGACGGTCCGCACACCGCCGCGCTCGAGGGCGAGGTCACCGAGATCGATGCCGCGATCAACGACATCCGCGCGGCGATCTTCACCCTCCGCACCCGCCCCGAGTCGGGTGTTCCGGTGGCGAGGCACCGGGTGATCGACGTCATCACCGAACTCTCACCCACCCTGACCTCCCCTCCCCGTCTGACCTTCCGCGGTCCTGTCGACCTCGTTCTGAGCGGCGACCTCGCCGACGACGTCGTCGCGGTCATCCGCGAATCCCTTGCGAACATCTCCCGGCACGCCGGGGCGACGGCGTCCTCCGTGTCGGTCGAGGCGACCGACAGCGCTGTGACCGTGATCGTCGAGGACGACGGACACGGGCCGCCGTCGCACGTGACCCGCCGTGGGGGAACGAAGAACCTGGAAGACCGGGCGTCCCGGCGCGGGGGCACCTACGCGCTCACGACCGGCTCCGAGCGGGGCGCGCGGTCGGAGTGGCGCGTGCCTCTTCTTCCCGCCACGGGATGATGCGCAACGGCCACGAGACGCCACAGCACGGGGAGACGCCCGTCGTCGCGGTCGCGCCTCCCCTGGCTGCGGCAGCCTGGTGTCATGACGCAGCCCGTCACGACACGTCCGAAACGGCTGCGCGGGTGCGACCCGCGCTGTCACGATAGGCGCACGCAGCCGCCCTCCTCGGGACGAAAGTCTCTCCGGCGCCCGGCCCGGTGAGACGCGAAGGGTGGGCCACGGTTCAGATCGTCACCTTCTCCCCCTGCTCGGGGACGCGCGCAGCCCAGTGGAGTTCGCGCTCGATGCGCAGTCGCAGCGCATCGGCGGCCGCGGGCTCACCGTGGGTGACGTAGACCATGCTCGGCCGCGATCCGGTCCTCATCCAGTCGATCGTCTGACGGGCGTCGGCATGAGCCGACATGGTGTGCAGATGGTGCACCTCTGCGCGGACGGCGACGTCTTTTCCGAAGATCCTGAGGGTGTCGGCACCCGCGAGCAGTGCAGCGCCTCGTGTTCCTCCCGCTTGGAATCCGGTGAGGACGATGGCGTTCTTGGGGTCGGGCCCGTATGCGACGAGGTGATGCAGCACCCGGCCGCCGGTCAGCATCCCGCTGGCGGAGATGATGATCATCGGACCGCCGCGGAGATTCAGGAGCTTGGAGTCGTCGACGCTCCTGATCATCGTCGCGAGGTCGTACATGCGATCGAGTTCGGCCTGGTCGATCCGGTGTTCCGCGGCGTGTCGTCGATACACGTCCACGACGCTGACGGCCATCGGACTGTTGACGAAGATCGGGATGTCGGGGATTTCGCCGGCCGCCCGCAGGCGAGAGAGGTGAAGGAGGATCGTCTCCGTGCGCCCCACGGCGAAAGCCGGTATCAGAACGACGCCACCGGCTGCCGCGACCCTTCGCACGATCTCTCCGAGAACGACCTGCGGATCGGCCAATCCGTGGGAGTGATCGCCGTAGGTCGATTCCGTCACCAGGATGTCGCACGTCCCGAGCTCTTCCGGTGGCGGCATCAGCGGGTCATCCGGTCGTCCGAGATCGCCGGTGAATCGGACGACTCTGTCGCCGAGGCGCAGCGCGACCCCCGCCGCGCCGAGGATGTGTCCGGCGCGGATGAGAGAGAACTCGAACTCGTCGCCGATCCTCTGCGGCTCGTGGAAGGCCACGGGGTCCATCAGATGCATCGCCCGCTCGACGTCGTGCGTGTCGTAGAGCGGGCGCGGATGCTCGTGCCGAGACCATCCGCCCCGGGCGGCCGCCCGCGCTTCCTCCTCCAGGAGGTGGGCGCTGTCGGGAAGGAGGATCCCGCAGAGCTCCGCCGTGCCCTCGCTCGCGAAGATCGGGCCGTCGAAGCCGTCACGGACGAGAGCCGGCAGGTAGCCGGAGTGATCGAGGTGGGCGTGCGTCAGGATCACCGCATCGATCGAACTCGGATCGATGGGGAAGGGCGCGCGATTGCGCGCCCGCAGCACCTTGAAGCCCTGGAAGAGCCCGCAGTCGACCAAGACCCGGCGACCCGCACGCTCGACGAGGAACCGCGATCCCGTCACGGTGTCGGCCGCGCCGAGGAACCGGAGCGATCCTCCTGTCCCGGTCATGATGCGGTCCATGACCTCTGCATCCGCCATGACGCCTTCTCCTGTGCTCTCGTCGTCCATACAAGCGAGGGCGCGGGCGTGAGGAGGGGACCAAAGACCCGGGAGCGGGGCGACCGCCGATAGACGCTGATGTCGCCGTCACGGCCGGGCAGGAGGACGCCATGCACCCCGCAGCAATCGTGACGCTCACCATGAACCCCGCCCTCGACGTGTCCACCTGCATCGACCGGCTCGAGCCGGAGCGGAAGCTGCGGTGCGATCGGCCCCAGTACGATCCGGGCGGAGGCGGGGTGAACGTCAGCAGAACCATCCGACAGCTGAACGGACGGTCGCTGGCGATCTGCGCGCTGGGAGGGCCGTCGGCTGACACGTACCTCGGTCTGCTCGAGCGAGAAGGCGTGGAAACCGTCATCGTTCCCATCGGGGGGACGACCCGCCAGAGCTTCACGGTCACGGAGACCACCACGGCGTGCCAGTACCGGTTCATCCTGCCCGGCCCGGCTCTGACGGAAGCGGAGTGGCGGCGCTGCCTGCAGATCGCGGTGGAGCGGAGCCCACGCGAGGGATACCTCGTCGCCAGCGGCAGCCTCCCGCCCGGCGTGCCGACCGACTTCTACGCACAGCTGTCGAAGGCCGCAGTCCGTCACGGGAGCCGGGTGGTCATCGACACGGCGGGCCCGGCCCTGGCGGCAGCCCTCGACGCGGGGGTCTTCCTCATTAAGCCGAGCCGCGACGAGCTGGCGCACCTCGCCGGGATCGATCCCGGGTCGTCCCTTCCCGAACTCGTCGGCGTCGCCCGGTCGCTCATCCGTGCCGAACGCACGGAGCTGGTCGCGCTCAGCCTGGGCCGGGAGGGGGCCGTCCTGATCTCGCGCGACACCGAGATCTTCATCCCCGTTCCCGAAGTCAGGGTGATCAGCACCGTCGGGGCCGGCGACGCCTTCCTCGGCGGATTCATCTCGGCCCTCGCCACGGGCCGGGAACGGGGGGACGCGCTCCGGGTCGCCGTCGCAGCGGGAACGGCGACCGCAATGCGTCCGAGCACCGAGGTGTGTCGCAACGAGGACGTCGAACAGCTGCTGACACGTCTGACGCCCTCAGGGACTTTGTACCTTTCGCCGGAGCGCGGCTCGGCCTAGCCTCGACGCCACCCAGCTCTCGATACCGAAGGTCGCACATGGAATCGATCGTGCTCGGCTACGACGGCTCGCCGGCGTCGGTGGCCGCGCTGTCATGGGTAGCGGCGCGGGCTGCCCGCACGGTCGTCGGCGTCGATGTCGTGACGGTGATCTCGCGCTTCGCGCAGGAACGGAGTTCCGCCCTGCGACACCTCGGTAACGCCGAGGGCTTTCTTCGGGATCGCGTTCCCGGCATCGGGGTGCAGCTGCACCGGCTCGAAGGCGGCGTCGAGCCTGCCCTGACCCTCATGAGCAGCAACGCCGATGTGGTGGTCCTCGGTGTGACCCTCGGCCGCCCGGTCCGCGCGGCTCTGTCGGGTGCGCTGCCGCTGCAGGTCAGCGCCCGCTCCCGTGCACCGGTCGTGCTCGTGCCTGCCGACTGGTCCGACCTCGGCGACCCCGTCACGGTGGGTGTGAGCGCGGACGACAGTTCGGATGCCGCCGTCGCCTTCGCCGCACGCGAGGCCGACCTCACGAGCGTCTCCCTGCGGTTGGTCCATGCCTGGCAGATGCCTCCTCCGTCCTTCGCGAGCGACGCGGTCCCCACGGTCGATGCCGTCATGGCTGAACACCGAGGCGTTCTGGACACGCGGATGCGCTGGGTCATCGCCCGTTATCCGAGCATGGGCCTCCGCAGCGACCTGGTGCGCGACCTCGCCGGACCGACGCTTCTCCGACACGCCGCGCACTCGTCTCTCCTGGTCATCGGAACTCATCACCGCGGCGTGGTGCAGGGCCGCCTGAGCGGATCCGTGGCCCAGGACCTGGTGTGGCGGGTGCCGTGTCCCCTCGCAGTCGTGCCCGCGGAGACGACGGATGATGAAGGAGAGGAAGACTGATGCGCGCCATCCGAATCGCACTCATGACGGTCCAGACATTCATCGCACTGACCGCAGCGCTCGGGGGTGTCGCCCTCATCGTCGGCACGCTGTTGCCGTCCCTCGCGACTGTCTTCATGCCTCCCCTGGACTATCTGGCGGGCTCCCCGTTCTCCTCCTACCTCGTTCCGGGCCTGGCGCTCCTGCTGGTGGTGGGCGGGACACAGGCGGCCGCGCTGCTGCTCACGCTGATCCGCTCGCCGTGGTCTGCGGTCACCAGTGCGCTGGCGGGATTCGCCTGCCTCGCCTGGATCTTCGTGCAGATGATCTACATCCCCTTCAGCGTGCTCCAGCTGGTGTACGCGGCGCTGGGGGGCATCGAGCTCGCGCTGACCATGTTGACACTGGGGATCTGGGACCAGCGGCACGTGACCCACCGGTCGACCTTCGTCGCCGCCTCACGTTCCGAACCCGGACGCACGCACCGCGTCTGACGTCACCCGTCGGCGCGCTCCTGCGTGTGGTGCAGCTCCACGATGGCCGCCTGGGTGCGGCTGTCGACACCGAGCTTGCGAAGCAGCGACGAGACGTAGTTCTTGACCGTCTTCTCGGCGATGCCGAGGCGCTCACCGATCTGGCGGTTGGTCATGCCGTCCGCGATCAAGCGGAGGATCTGGCGCTCGCGCAGGCCGAGCGACCCCCATCGCGGGTCGTCGCTGTCGGCCTGGCTCCGAAGCGCCTGGGCCGAGCGCTGTCCCAGCGGACTGTCCACCAGGCGCCGTCCGGCGGCGATGGCGCGGATCGCCGCCACGAGCCCGGTTCCCCGGATGTCCTTCAGGACGTAACCGGCCGCACCGGCGAGCGTCGCAGCGTGCAGCGCCGCATCGTCGTCGAATGCGGTGAGGATCAGGCAGCGCACGTCGGGGAGACGCGACCCGATCTCCCGGCACAGATCGATCCCGTTCCCGTCAGGCAGATGGACATCGAGAACCGCGATGTCGGGGCGCGTCGCCTCGATGCGGCTGAGCCCATCACGGATTGTCCCCGCCTCGCCGATGACCTCGATGTCGGAATGAGCCTCGAGGATGTCGGCCAGCCCACGGCGGAGGATCTCGTGATCGTCGACGAGGAAGACGCGGATCATGACGGACTCCTTCCGGCTGAGCCCCGGATCCACGGCGATACGGGTCGGGCGTTGCGATCAAGGCTACGGTCGCGCAACCACCCAGAGAAGACCCGCACGGGACCTTCGTTCCTCCTTCGCTTCGCGACAGGGGTTCGGATGGGAACCGGAACGGAAGGAGTCCCCCTTGGCCGAGACATCACGCGCACGAGATCTGACCACCGCGGAATGCTGGTCGCTGCTCGAGAACGGGGACATCGGACGACTCGCCGTCACCCGCACCGACGGAACGCCGGATATCTTCCCCGTCAACTTCGTCGCGCATGAGGGAGCGGTGTACATCCGCAGCGCGCCCGACGCGAAGGTCGTCAGTCTGGACGCGCGGCCGGCCGCCGCCTTCGAGATCGACGGTCACGATGACGACGGAACGTGGAGCGTGGTCGTGCGAGGCACGGCGGCGCGCACCGTCGACGACGTGGAGATCGACGGCAGCGGTATCCGGCGGATCGTGACGGTGAGTCCTCGCCACAAGCCCCACGTTCTGAAGCTGGCGGCCCGGACCGTGACGGGTCGGCGATTCACCGACCCGGTCCCCGTTCCGTCTCCGGGCGACGAGCACGGCATCTCCTTCCCCAGCAGCAGGCCGAGGTTTCTCCGCCCCGAACCCATTCCCTCGCACCGTCCATGGTCGGAGGGCGTGTCGCTCGAGCCATCGGAAGAGAGCCGAGAGGCGTCGGATCCGCCGTCAGCGTGACAGCATCGCGGTCGTCCAGCGCCCCATCCGCTCGTAAGCCTCGGCGCGCGCCTCGCGCCGGGACAGGAAGACATCGTGCAGCGCGCCGTCGATCCGCTCGATCGTCACCGACGAACCGAGCTTGAGCGCCGCGCGCGCGATGTCGTCGACCACCAGCACCGAATCGGCGCGGGTGAGCTCGTCATCCCACCGCGTCGGCGCGACGCTCCGCGCCGACAGCAGCACGCAGACCGGCACCGGGATACCGAGGCCTTTCGAGACCGCCGCGTGACCTGCGACGATCGCCCGCATCCACCCCACGTGCACGGGCAGGCTGCGTTCCGGTCGCCACGCGACATCCACCTGCACGGGGTCGTCGGCATCCGCCACCTCGGCCTGCGCCCGCGCGTAGAAGCCTCCGTCCACCTGTGGCCACAGATCCAGCGGCCGACGGCGGGAGTGGATGTCGAGCACCGGCGTGATCGCCTGCCGCACCGACGCGCTCAGCTGGAATTCGAGCCATGGGCTGTTCAGGACGATCGCAGCGGCAGCGCCCGGATGACGCGCGGCCCACAGACTCAGGGTCAGCCCCCCGGTCGAGTGCCCGAAGAGCACGAGGCGTCGCTCCCCCGTGCCATCCGCTCTCCTCCCCATCGCGGTCAGCGCTTCGGCGATGTCGGCGTCGTAGTCGGCGAGGTCGCCGATGTAGCCCGGTGTCTGACCGGGCCGCAGGCTCCGGCCGTACTTCCGCAGGTCCAGCGCGTAGAATCGCGCGCCGCGCTCGACCCAGAAGCGGGCGAGACGCGTCTGGAAGAAGTAGTCCGACCAGCCGTGGACGTAGAGCACGTCGACGTCGGCGAAGGGCCGCGGTCCTCCGGAGAAGAACTCCCTGAGGGAGCGCCGAGGCATCAGCCGCACGAGCGTCGCGACGACCGCGCCCTCGTCGTCATCGGGGAGCGGCAGCGTCTGCTGCTCGAACGGCGCCCCGAGGACATCCGGCACCCAGCCCTCGGTCATCCGATCGGCCGCGCCCGGGGTCACCGACCCGCCGGCTACCAGTTGCCGGGGTTCGAGTCGCGATTCTCGTGACGGCTGAGTGTCACCGGCAGCGCCACCGCGGCGCAGATGATGAGCACCCCAGCGGCGAACAGCACGGCGCCGAAGTCAGGGAAGTTGAAGCTCGCCCCCAGGATCCACATCCCGCCTACGAGCAGGACCATGTACAGCGCGATCAGCATGGGGTGACCTCCTGGTGAAGGGAAACTCCCCCCAGCCTATCCGGGTCGCAGCACCTGCCGCAGGCGACTACTCCCCGCGCGAGACCGCGATCATCTCGTCACGCGGCACGACCTTGATCCGCGCGCGGCCGTGCGGCGCGCCGAGAGCCACCTCATGCTCGTCGAGGCGGTGCCAGCCGTCGAGGTCGGTCCACGCGACGCCGCGCGATTCCAGCAGCGCGGGGATGGCCTCCTCCGACGGATCGGTCGGCTGCCACCACGAACCCTGGTCGTTGATGATGTGACGCACGGTCTCCATCGCGTCGGACTTGGTGTGGCCGATCAGGCCCACCGGTCCGCGCTTGATCCATCCGGTCGCATAGACGCCGGGGACCCGCTCATTCGAGTCCTTGCGCAGCACCTGACCCTCGTGGTTGGGGATGACCCCGTGGCGCTTGTCGAACGGCACTCCCGGCAGCGGCGACCCGAAGTAGCCGACCGCGCGATAGATCGCCTGCACGGCGATCTCGCGCATTTCGCCGGTGCCCACGACACCGCCCTCGCCGTCGGGACGGGTGCGCTCGTACACGAACGCCGACACCCGGCCGTTCTCGTCGGTCTTCACCTCGACGGGCTTCGCCCAGAAGTGCAGATGCAGGCGACGCGAGGCCTCACCCCCGGCGTTGTTGACGCTCGGGCGCTTGCGCCACGCCTGCAGCACGCGGTCGATGACCATCACCTGCTTGTTGCTCGCGATGGCGTCCTTCGACGCCTCGTCGTAGTCGAAATCCTCGTCGTAGACGACCATGTCGACATCGCGCAGCTCACCGAGCTCGCGAAGCTCGAGCGGGGTGAACTTCACCTGCGCGGGGCCCCGGCGGCCGAACACGTGCACGTCGGTCACCGGCGAGGCCTTCAGGCCCTCATAGACGTTGTCGGGAATCTCGGTGGGGAGCAGATCCTCGGCATGCTTGGCGAGCATGCGCGACACGTCGAGCGCGACGTTGCCGTTGCCGATGACGGCCACCGACTCCGCCTCCAGCGGCCAGGTGCGCGGCACGTCGGGGTGGCCATCGAACCAGCTGACGAAGTCGGCCGCACCGTAGGAGCCCTCGGCGTCGATCCCGGGGATGCGCAGGTCGGTGTCGCGCACCGCCCCGGTGGCGAAGATCACCGCGTGGTAGTGCTGCTTGAGGTCGTCGAGCGTGATGTCCTCGCCGAAGCGGACGTTGCCGAAAATGCGGATGTCACCGCGGTCGAGCACTTCGCGCAGCGCCGTGATGATGCCCTTGATGCGCGGATGGTCGGGCGCCACCCCGTAGCGCACCAGTCCGTAGGGGGCGGGCAGCTGCTCGAACAGGTCGATGGAGACATCGAAGCGACGCTCTGCCTTCAGCAGGATGTCGGCGGCGTAGATGCCGGCGGGTCCTGCACCGACGATGGCAAGCCTGAGCTTGGTCATGAAGTCCTTTCTGACGGATGCCGCGCCGCGGCGTTCCCGGAGACGCCGCCGATCAGCTCGCGCGATCGGCGACCGCCCGCGCGAAGCGCGTCAGCGCGTCGCGCACCGGCCCCTCGGGCAGTGGCTCCAGCGCATCGATCGCTTCAAGAGAGTACCGGTGCGCGAGCTCGCGCGTGGCCTCGGTGGTCTCGTGCTCTCTCAGTTCGGCGAGAGGACCGTCGAGGATCGCGGGGTCGGCGCCCTCGGCGATCCGCTCCACGCCCTCGTCGATCGTCTCGCGCAGTCGCACCGCGTCGGCGTCTCGTCGCTGACCGAGCAGCAGGAACGGCATCGTGGGAACGCCTGCGCGCAGGTCGGTACCGGGGACCTTGCCGGTCTCACCGGGGTCGGGCGAGAGGTCGATCACGTCGTCGAGCAGCTGGAAGGCGACACCGGCCTTCTCCCCGAACACCACCATGGGCGCCTCGAAGGCGGGGTCGGCGTCGGAGAAGATCACCCCGGCCTGCGCGGCCGCGGCGATGAGCGAACCGGTCTTGTCCGAGAGCACCTGCAGGTAGAACTCCACCGGGTCATCGTCCTCGGTGGCCCCGACCGTTTCGTGCATCTGTCCGAGCACGAGACGCTCGAAGGTGTCGGCCTGGATCCGGATCGCGCGCTCCCCCAGCCGCGCCATGATCTGGCTGGCGCGGGAGAAGAGCAGGTCGCCGGTGAGGATCGCGACGTTGTTGCCCCACACGGCGTGGGCGGACGGCACCCCTCGACGTTTGTCGGCGACATCCATCACGTCGTCGTGGTACAGCGAGCCGAGGTGGGTCATCTCCAGGGCCGAGGCCGCCTCGACGACCTCATCGGTGACCCCGTCGCCGAGCTGCGAGGTGAGGAGCGCCAGGGTGGGACGCACGCGCTTGCCGCCGGCGTTGTACAGGTAACGGCTGGTGGCGTTGGCGAGCGCGTCGGTCACGCGCAGTTCGCTGCGCAGGTGTTCGTCGACGCGCGCGAGCCCGTCCTCGATCGCCGCGAGAAGGCGACGGGCGCCGGGCCCGGCGAAGACCCGCTCGGTCAGGCTCAGCTGACCGGTGATCGGCGAGCCGGGAGCGGAAGGAGTCACGGATCCAGCCTAGCGGCGCGCGGATCGCAGGCGGTCGCCTCAGGGCTTGCGGCCCCGGTGCAGGGCGACGATGCCCATCGACAGGTTGCGGAACGCGACATCCGTCCATCCCGCCTCGCGGATCCACGCCGACAGCGTGCGCTGATCCGGCCAGTCGCGGATCGACTCGTTCAGATAGTCGTACGCCTCGGCGTTCGAGCTCACGGCCTTGGCCACGGTCGGCAGCACGCGGTCGTTGTAGAAGCGGTACAGCCGGTTGAAGGCGCCCGACGGCGGCTGCGAGAACTCGCAGATCACCACGCGTCCGCCGGGCTTGGTCACCCGCCACAGCTCCCGCAGGGCCTTCTTCGGATCGTTGACGTTGCGAAGACCGAACGACATGGTGACGGCGTCGAACTCCGCGTCGCCGAAAGGCAGGTCGGTCGCGTCCGCCTGCACGAACGTCAGGTTCCGGATGCCGCCGCCCGGCGACGTCGCTCCGTAACGGCGCTCGCCTTCGGCGATCATCCCGGGTGAGAAATCGGCGGCCACGACCTGGGCTCCGCTCTTGGCCAGTGCGACGCTGGAGGCGCCGGTGCCGGCGGCGAGGTCGAGGATGCGCTCGCCCGGTCGCGGCGAGACCGCGCGGGTCGTCGCCGCACGCCACATCCGGTCGTTGCCGAGGCTCAGCACGGTGTTCGTCCGGTCGTAGCCGCGGGCGACCTGATCGAACATGCCGCTGACGCGTCGCGGGTCCTTGCCGAGGTCGGCGCGGTTGGGTTCGCGATCGGTCGTCACGGGTCGAGTCTAAGCGCGTCGCCGTCGTCGCAGACCGGACGAGCACCGGTCTGCATCCTCAGAGGTTCAGCGCCTCGAGCCGTGAGAGCCAGTGGGCGGGTGTCGCCTCGTCGAAGGGCGCGACGCCCGCGCGAACCTTCTGCTCGAGGTCGACCGCGAGCGACTCGAGGCGCGCGACGATGTCGAGCGGATAGCCGTAGGCCACCCGGTGCTCGTCCCACTCGTCGCGGTCGTCGATGTAGATGCCCCGCTCGGTGTGCTTGACGACATCGAGATCCATGTCGACCCCGACCGGCGCACCGTCTCGCCAGCCCACATCCCAGCCCAGGTCGATGTAGATCTGCGTCCGGTTCGGATCCGCGTTCCGGGTATAGGCGTACTCCCCGCTCGGAGGGAGCAGCATCACACACGCCTGACGCGTCACCATCTGCCGTCCGGGCCGCTCGCTGATCCAGCCGGCGGGCTGGCCGACCCAGTCGCCCCACCGGTCGCTGCCGAGATACACGCAGTCGTGCTCCCAGTGCACCCCGCCGTTCCATTTGCGCCAGCGGAAGCGCACGCGCTGCCCGATCTCGGGGCGGGGGGCGGATGACGAGGCGTCGGTCACCTCGTCAATATACGGCGTCGCCGTCCGGCCCCGGGCGCCCGGATCTAGAGTGGAGCCGTGATCTCCCCCCTCCCCCGGCTGGTGGTCGAGACCTCTCCGATCGATCCCGTCGAGGAGCTGCTCCCCTTCGCCGATGCCGCGTCACCGCTGTGCTGGATTCGCCGCGCGGAGGGCATCGCCGGATTCGGCGAGGCGCTCCGACTCGAGGAACCCGGAGGTCAGGACCCGGACGGCGAACCGCGCAACGCGCGCATCGCCCGCCTCGCCGACGTGTGGCGAGAGGTGGCGTCGCACGCGCGGGTCGACGATGCGGTCGGCGTTCCCGGATCGGGACTGGTCGCTTTCGGCGCGTTCAGTTTCACCGCCGCATCGGCCGCATCGAGCGTGCTCATCGTGCCGCGCGTCATCGTCGGCCGGCGGGGCGGACGCGGGTGGATCACCTCCATCCGCACCGTCGACGAGGCGGCCGTCGAGCCCTCCCCCCGCCGTCTCGGCCCGTACTGGCCGGGTGCGGTGGGCCCGGGCCGGATGACGCATGAGGGGTATCAGTCGGCGGTCCGCGCGGCGGTCGGTGCGATCGGCGCCGGAGAAGTCGGCAAAGTGGTGCTCGCCCGCGACCTCGTCGGCGCGGTGCCGCACGACGCCGACCTCCGCCGCCTGGTGCGAGCTCTTGCGACCGACTACCCCGACTGCTGGACCTTCGCCGTCGACGGCCTCATCGGAGCGAGTCCTGAGACCCTCGTCACGGTGCACGACGGCACCGTGACCGCCCGCGTCCTCGCCGGCACGCGCGCCCGGGGGGCCGACGCCGACGCCGACAACGCCGCATCGCTCGCGCTCGCCACGAGCGCGAAGGATCTCGACGAGCACCGGTACGCCGCCCACAGCGTGCTGTCCTCCCTCCGCCCCCACACCAGCGCCCTCGCCTCGAGCGAGCAGCCCTTCACCCTGAAGCTCCCCAACGTCTGGCACCTGGCCACCGACATCGAGGGCACTCTGGACGACGGGGCGTCGTCGCTCGACCTCGTCGCGGCCCTCCACCCCACCGCCGCGGTGGCCGGTTCTCCCACGGAGGCCGCCCTCGCCGTCATCCGCCGCCTGGAGCCCTTCGACCGGGGACGATATGCCGGGCCCGTGGGCTGGGTCGACCAGTCCGGCAACGGCGAGTGGGCGATCGCGCTGCGCTGCGCGCAGTTCGGCCTCGACGGGGTCGACATCCACGGCGACGGGATCCCCGTCGTCGCCCACGCCGGGGCGGGCATCGTCGCCGGCAGCGACCCGGAGGCAGAGCTGTTGGAGACACGCGTGAAGTTCCGTCCGATCGTGGACGCCCTCGCATGAGCGGCGCCGTCCCTTCGCTTCCGACCCGCGGCGACGCGGTCCTGGTGGGCCTGAACCTCATCGACGGCGTCGAGCCCGAACCCCGCGACGGCGTGGCCCTCGTCATCGCGGACGGCAGGATCGCGCGGGTCACGACCCCGGGCGATGCGGTGACCGGGGCCGAACGGGTGATCGACCTCGACGGCGCCTTCGTCATGCCGGGCCTGATCAACATGCACACGCACTTCTCACTGTCCCTCCCGGGATCCGGCGGCGACGCGGTCAGCAGCCTCAGCCCGCACGAGCTCTCGCTGTACATGGCAGACGGCGCGCGCCGCACTCTGCTGTCGGGGGTGACGACGGTGCGCTGCGTCGCCGAGAAGGGCGGCGCCGACTTCGCGCTGCGCCGCGCGATCGCCGCCGGTCACGTGCCGGGCCCCCGCATCTACACCGCGGGGCGCGCGCTGTGCTGCACCGGCGGACACGGGTTCGACAGCGACGACACCCTCGAGTGCGACGGCGCCGACGCGTTCGCGCGAGGGGTCCGTTCGCAGGTCAAGGCCGGCGCCGACCTCATCAAGCTCATGATCTCGGGCGGCATCGCCGGCGAGCACGAGGAGATCACCACGCCCCAGCTCACCCGCGAGGAGATGGCCGCGGCGATCTCGACCGCCCATGCGTGGGGCCGCAAGGTCACGGCCCACGCCGGGCCGGCGGCCATCATCGCCGAAGCGGTGGCGCTGGGCCTGGACTGCGTCGAGCACGGGTACGAGCTCACCCCCGAGGTCGCCCGCCTCATGGCCGAGCACGGCACAGCGCTCGTGCCGACGCTCGTCGTCACCCGGGCGAGCGCGTTCTTCGACGACCTCGGCGTGCCGGCGTGGATGCAGCAGCGCTCCCTCGGCGCGGGACCGCGCCATATGGCCTCGTACCGCCACGCACTCGACGCCGGCGTCGAGGTGCTCCTGGGCAGTGACATGCCGCCGTTCTGGAACTTCGAGGGGACGACCGCCGTGGTGCGCGAACTCGAGCACATGCAGGCGGGCGGCCTCGCCGCCCCTGACGCCGTGCGCGCAGCGACAGCCGCTCCCGCCCGCTGGCTGGGCGCCGAGGGTCACCTCGGCACCCTCACGCCGGGCGCATGGGCCGACCTCGTCGTGACCCCGGGCGACCCGATGGCCGACGTCAGCGCACTCCGCGACCTCGACCTGGTCATGAAGGGCGGTGTCGTCGTCCGCGACGACCGGGGCCGTGTCCGCGGCGCCTTCGCGTGAAGACGCGCGAGCGACTGACAGGATGAGCAAGATGAGCACCGTGAACCCGACCGAGCCTGCCTCCGAGAGTGGCGACGGCGCCACCTCCGATCTCTACGACCTCCGGGTCGTCGTCGAACGGATCGAGGGCCGGTCGGTCTGCGGCATGGCCGTGGGCGACCACATCGATCTCGTCGAGAGCAGCCGGCTGTGCCTTCCCGACGGCGGTCACTTCTGCCTCTACGCCCTCCAGGCCGTGCTCCCCCTCCTCCCGGCCAAGCAGCGGCAGCTTCCGGCCGGCGATTGGCTGGAGAGGGATGACCTCGTCGCCTGCCCCGACCCCGAGGAGCGACTGATCATGCGGATCGAGCGCACCGGCATCCGCTCCATCCCGACCGACGAGCTCACGTGAGCCGCCCCTCGCACCGGGTGCAGGTGAGCCTGGGCCTGCAGACCGACAAGCGCCTCGGCGAGTACGGCGCCCTCGCGCGCCTGGCCGAGGACCTCGGCTTCGACGGGGTGAGCGTCTTCTCCGATCTGCTCTATCAGCCGCCGATCGCCGCGCTGCTGGAGATGGCGGGCGCCACCTCCCGCATCCGGCTCGGATGCGCGTGCTGGAACCCCTTCACCCTCCATCCGTATGAGATCGCCGGTCAGTTCGCGCTCGTCGACGACGCGTCCGAGGGCCGTGCGTACCTGGGCCTCGCCCGCGGTTCGTGGCTCGAGGCCATCGGGCTCGAGCCCGAGCGGCCGATCACTGCGCTGCGCGATGCCGCCGGAGTGATCCAAGCCCTGCTCAGCGGCGCGGGTGAAGGGTACGACGGCCGGGTGTTCCGTCTCGAACCGGACGTGCGGCTGCGGTATCCGGTGGTGCGTCCGCAGGCCCCGGTGCTCATCGGCTCGTGGGGCCCGCGAGGCATGGCCCTGGCGGGCGAGATCGCCGACGAGATCAAGATCGGCGGCTCGGCGAATCCGGCGATGGTGCAGGTCGTGCGTGAGTGCCTCCGCCCCGGTGCGCAGAAGGCGGGTCGCGCCGAGGGCGAAGTCGGCGTCGTGCTCGGCGCCGTGACGGTCGTCGATCGCGACGGCGATGCGGCCCGGGCGCTGGCCCGGCGTGAGGTGGCGATGTACCTCGACGTGATCGCCGCCCTCGACCCGACCGTGGATCTTCCCGAGGGGCTGCTCCCCGGCATCCGCTCCCGGCTCGCCGAGGGCGACGAGGAGGGCGCGGGACGCCTGGTCCCCCGCGACGTGCTGGAGCTGTTCGCGTTCGCCGGCACTCCCGAAGACATCGCACGCCAGGCGCATCTCCTGATCGATGCCGGTGTCGACCGGATCGAGTTCGGAACCCCTCACGGCCGGGTGCCTGCCGAGGGGATCGCGCTTCTCGGGCGTGAGGTGCTGCCGCAGCTGGCGGACTGACCGACGGCGCGTCGGCGGCGGTCGCTCAGCCCAGCAGGCGCTCGCGGAGCGGGTCGAGACCCATCGGACCGAGCGCCAGCGCGTCGCGATGGAATCGGCGGAGCGAGAACGCCTCGCCGTCGACGACCTCCCGCGCGTCGCGGGCCTGAGCCCACAGACGCGCACCGACGCGGAACGCCAGCGCCTGACCCGGCCAGCCGAGATAGCGGTCGACTTCGAATCCGGCGAGCGCCGGCTCGACGAGGGCGAAACGCTCGAGCAGATCGCGGGCGAGCTCGGATGTCCAGGGCTGCGCGGGGACGATCACGTCGCCGGGTACCGGCCACCCGGTGTGCAGCCCGATGTCGGCGACGATGCGCACGGTGCGCCAGATCTGTCCGAGGAGGAGCCCCAGCCGCTCGGCGGGATCGCGGATGAGACCGAGTTCGTCCGAGAGCTGCTCGGCGTAGTGGGCCCACCCTTCGGCGTAGCCGTGGATGTGGCAGAGGTGCCGCTGCCACGGGTGCAGACCCGGATCGGAGGCGGTGACGACGAACTGCAGGTGATGACCGGGGAGGCCCTCGTGGTGGACGCTCGTCACCTCCTGCCAGCTGGCCGCGACCGGGATGCCGCTCGGAATCGTCCACACGATGCGGCTGGGTGCCGATCCATCCGGCGGCGCCGGGGTGTAGTAGACGACACCGCTGGATGCTTCGGAGACGACGCACTCCACGCGATCGACGGTCGGGGGCAGCTCGAAGGCGTCCGCGAGCGCGGAGATCGTCTCGGACACGCGGCTGCGAAGCCACGCGCGGATGGCGGGGATGCCGTCGAGCCGGTAGCGCGGGTCGACGTCGAGAAGGGCGGCGGCCGTGCGCACCGGGTCTTCACCCCCGCCCGGCACGGCTGAGCCCCCGAGGGTCGTGGCGAGCTCGCGCGACGCCGCGACGAGCCGGGTGAGCTCGGACCATCCCCACGCGTACGTCTCGGCGAGGTCGATCGAGGCGCCGAGCATCGCCGCGGCCATGCTCGGGTAGACCTCCGCCCCCACCCCGTCGACCGTCGGGGCCACGGGTCGCAGTTCGTCGCGGAGCACCCCGACCAGCTCGCGCAGGGCGTCGGCGCACAGGTCACCGGCGGTGCGCAGCCGGGCGCGGGTGGCGGAGTCGACGGCGTCATCGACCGGGATCGTGCCGAACCAATCGGTGTCGATCCACCGCTCGACCTGCGCGGCGAGCGTGTCGAGCTGCCGCACGGGCGCCACGCCTCCCCCGGTGAACCGCGCGGTGTTCTCGCGGGCCCAGCGCAGGCTGTCGATGTACTGGCGGGTGGCGGCGGGTACCGCTTCGATCCGGCGCAGCAGCGCCTCGCCCGCGGCATCCGCAGTCACGGTCAGGCCCTCGACGGCGTAGCGCACGAGATGGATCGGAGTGGCGAGCCCCGCGACGAGCCGCGGGGTGAAGCCGGTGTCGAAGAGCAGCCGCTCGCGCTCCATGCGCTCCCGGAGGGCTGCGCGAAGCGCGGGGTCGCCGACCTCGGGGGCGAGGGCGTCGAGCCGGGCGATCACCTCGCCCTGCAGCGCGTAGCGCTCCTGCAGCCACGCCGCAGACAGATCCGGGAGGGCGGGTGCATCACTGAGGCCGATCGCCTGCGCCGCATCGGGCTCGCGTTCGGCGAGGCGGGCCACGTAGTGGTCGGCGATCAGGTGGACCGGGTCGGTGCTGGCGCTCACCGACCCAGCCTACGGACGCGCGGTCGAACCGGTGGTCCTAAGCACTCGAGGCGGGCATCGTGGCGGCCAGCCGCTCCTTCTCGCGTTCGACGTCGAACGTCGCCGCAGGCCACCGCGGGTCGAGCGTCTCGAGCGCTTCCACGAGAAGGCGCTGCACGGCGATGCGCGCGTACCACTTGCGGTTGGCCGGAACCACATACCAGGGCGCGGCGGCCGTCGAGGTCCGGTCGAACACCGTCTGGTACGCCGCCATATAGTCGGGCCAGAGCGCGCGTTCGTCCACGTCGCCGGGGTTGTACTTCCAGTGCTTATCGGGCCGGTCGAGCCGCTCCATGAGGCGGACGCCCTGCTCGGCGTACGAGATGTGCAGCATGACCTTGACGATGCGGGTGCCGCTCGCCACGACGCGCGCCTCGAAATCGTTGATGGCGTCGTAGCGCCGCTCGATCTCGTCGGCCGGGGCGAGGGCGCGGACGCGCCCGACGAGCACATCCTCGTAGTGCGACCGATCGAACACCCCGATGAATCCCGGCTCGGGGAGGCGTCGCTCGATACGCCAGAGGAAGTCGTGCGCGAGCTCCTCGGGGGTCGGCTTCTTGAACGCGGTGAGCATGACGCCCTGGGGGTCGACCGATCCGACGACATGCCGGACGATCCCTCCCTTGCCGGCGGAATCCATCGCCTGCAGCACGAGGAGCACGGCCTGGTCGGCCGCCCCGTTCCTGCTCGCGGCGTAGAGACGCTCCTGCAGCTCATCGAGTCGGGAATCGTCGGCCAGGTCGGCGACACCGTCGGCTTTGGAGCCGTCGTAAGCCGGGGTGGCGTCGGGGTCGACGGCCGCGAGCTCGAAACCCTCCTCGACGCGAAGGGCGATCGCGGGGTCGCCGACCCAACCGGTGTCTTGTGCCGTCGTCATCCCGCCATGATGTCCCACCGTGGGTTGACGAGGGAAGAGCGGGGCGGTCAGCGGGTGAGCGGCACTTCGACGAGCAGACGCGACGCGCTCCCGGAGGTGAGCGCCTGATCGAGTTCCGACCGCGTTGCGGCCCGCCGGTACTCCCACCCGTAGGCGCTCGCGATCGCCTCGAGCCGCACCTCGTGAGGGGTGTAGAGCACGCGGTCCATGGCCTCGGGTCCGGCGACACCCGCGACCTCGAGCCCGTCGAAGATCGTTCCCCCGCCGTCGTTGCCGACGATCACCTGTATCCGCGGTGAGGGTTCGGCCGGCGGCACGAGCAGCGCGCCGACGTCGTGGAGCATCGCCAGGTCTCCGAGCAGCACCCGCGTCACACCGGCGGCCGCACCGCCGACGGCGTCCTGGCTGGCCAGGGCGATCCCCGTCGCGGTGGCGATCGTGCCGTCGATGCCGGCGAGACCCCGGTTGGCGTGTACCCGCACCTTCTTGCCGCCGAGCAGGCTGTCAGCCACCCGCACCAACCGCGACGAGCCGAACATCAGGCGGTCGTGGGGCCAGGTCGCGCGCCACACCGCGTCGACGAGCGCAGCGCGGTCGACCGGTGCACGGAGCACCGCCAGCTCAGCAGCGATCGCCGGGAGCCGCTCATCGGGCACGGCCGAAGACAGCGCATCGGGATCGGGCGCGGGAGGGCTGAGATCGATGGATGCCGCCTGCGAGGCGCGCATCCAGGCACCGAGCCATTCGCGGTCGGTCGCTCCCGGGGCGACGGAGACGGCGTCGACCTGCAGGGTCGAGCCGTTGAGGTTGAGCGCCTCGCCCGGGCCGCGGACCGCGAGCACCGTCAGGTCATCGCGCGAGAGGAGGGAGGCGACCTCGCGACTGAGCGTGGGGTGGCCGAACACGACGACGCGTTCGACGCGGCCGCCGAGCGCAGGGTCGGCGAGCAGCGCGCGATACCCGTGCACCAGGTGCCGACCGAAGCGCGCGCCGCTGACGATCTCGGCGATGAGCGGCCACCCGCCCTCGTGGGCGAGCGCCTCCGCCCCGGCACCGGCGTCGGCCCCGGCGACGACCACGGTGCGGGGACCGCGTTCGAGCACGGTGCCGAGGTCGGTGTCGGTGGCGCTCGCCTCGTGCGCTCCCTCCGACCCGCCGATTCCCCCGCCGCCCTGGTAGAGAGCGCCGGAGGGTTCGGGCGGAGCGGCGTCGGAGGCGTCCGCGCCGGCCCGCGCAGCGAGCCACGTCGGCAGGGCGCCGGCGAGCGGGTCGCGGTACGGCAGGTTGAGGTGCACGGGCCCCGCGGGTCGCCCGGTCTCGCCGCGCGCGGCGGCGAGCGCTTCGCCGGCGGTCTGGCGCAGCATCGTCGTCTGGTCGCTCCCACCCGATCGGTCGACCTCGGTCGGGACGGGGAGATCGGCATCCCACCGCGTGAACCCGGCGTACAGACCGGGCTGGCGCGTGGCTTGATTGGCGCCGATGCCGCGCAGCTCCGGCGGGCGGTCGGCTGTGAGGAGGATCAGCGGCACCCCCGCGTGATGGGCCTCGAGCACGGCCGGGAGGTAGTTCGCCGTCGCGGTTCCCGACGTGCAGACGAGCGCGGCCGGCATCCCCGTCTCGCGTCCGATCCCGAGGGCCACGAACCCCGCCACGCGTTCGTCGATGCGCACGTGGAGTCGCACGGCGCCCCGCCGTTCGAACTCGGCGGCGACCAACGCGAGCGCCTGCGAGCGCGAGCCGGGGCTCAGCACGAGGTGTCGGACACCGCCGGCCACGAGCGCCCCGATGAGGGCTGCGGCGGCATCGGTCGAGGGAGCCTGCGCCCCGGAGGTGTCGCGGGTCACCTCAGCTCAGCGGTCCGCGGGTGCCGAGCGGGTCATCGTCATCGGCCGGTCGCTCCCCCGTCCGGGCGGAGCGGTCGCGACCGCTCGAGGGCGGTTCGATCGTGCTGTCGGGCGCGGCACCGTGCTCGGGCGGCAGGAAGCGGGGGTCATCGGCCTCGGCATCCAGCTGCGCGAGTTCTTCTTCGAGGCGGCGGATGCGCTCGTCCTGATCGCTGATCGAGCCGATGCGCCCCAGGAACTCGGGGTCGTCGTCGGGAGCGCGACGCGCGGCGATCGTCTTCTTGCGCAGTCGTCCCACCACGAACCACAGCGCGCCGCCGAGCACGGGGAGGAGGATGACGATGAGGATCCAGATCGGCTTGCTCACACCCCGATGGCGGTTCGGCGGCTGCAGGGCGCAGTCGACGATGCTGTAGACCCAGAACACCGTGGCCAGCAATGCCGCGATGAGGAGCACCCTCGTCATGGGTCCATCCTAGGCGCGCTGGGCTGGGCGGGGCCTGGGGGTCGGGGGCGGAGGGGAGGAGGGAGCCCGACGTAAACTGGAGCCGTGAAAGCCCGATCCGCCCTGGTCTACTCCGTGTTGCGGCTTCTGGCGTTCCTGGTGCCCTTCGGCATCATGATGCTCTTCCCGATCTTCCAGCAGCTCTACTGGCTCGCGGCGATCTTCGCCGCCCTCATCGGGCTGAGCCTGTCGCTGCTGTTCCTGCGCCGCCCGCTCAACGAGGTCACCTCATCGCTCGGCGCCGGCCGCCGCGAGCGCGCGGTCCGCGCCGAGAGTGCGGCCACCGACGCCGATGCGGATGCGGAGGATGCCGCCGCCGACGCGATCGGTACTGACGCGCGGGGTTCTGACGCGAGGGGTGAGCGTGCGGGCGATCAGCCGACGAACGCCCAGAACAAGAACACCCCGTAGGTCAGCGACGCGAGCGAGCTCAGCGCCAGCGCGACGACGAGTTCCCTGGGGAGCCGGTACGTCCAGACGATGAGCACCGCCGGGAGCGCCGCGAGCAGACCGAACAGGGTCAGCCACGCGATCGGGTAGAACAGCGCCAGCCATCCGGAGATGACGAACGGCACGAGGATCAGCACGGTGAAGAGCACCTGCGACCCGCGGCGCCCGATCAGCACCGACAGCGTGCGCTTGCCCGCCGTGCGGTCCTGATCGATGTCGCGGAGGTTGTTCGCCAACAGCACGGCGCATGCGAACAGGCCTGCGCCCACCGCCCCGAACCAGGCCTCCTGCGGCAGTGCGAGCGCCTGAACCCAGGTCGTCCCGAGGGTCGCGACGAGGCCGAAGAAGAGGAAGACGACGACCTCGCCCAGCCCGTAGTACCCGTAGGGGCGCTTCCCGCCGGTGTAGAACCAGGCCGCGACGAGGCAGACGGCGCCCACGAGCAGCAGCCACCACTGCTGGGTGCGGATGACGATGGCAAGGCCCGCCACCGCGGCGAGCCCGAAGAACACCAGCGCCACGATGAGCACGGTGCGCGGCTTCGCCTTGCGGGCGCCGGTCAGCCGCGCGGGGCCGACGCGGAAGTCGTCGGTGCCCCGGATGCCGTCGCTGTAGTCGTTGGCGTAGTTGACCCCGATCTGGAGGCACACCGCCACCGCGAGGCAGCACAGCGCCACGACCCACCGGAGCGAGTCGAGCACGAGCATCGAGGCGCCCGTGCCGATGAGCACCGGGGTGACCGCGAGCGGCAGGGTGCGCAGGCGCGCGGCGCCGATCCAGTCGCGCGCGGTCGCCTTCTGCGGCGCGCGGGTCGGGGCGACCGGAACCCGCTGCGGGTTGCCGCCGGGGCGGGGGCGGGATGCCGGACGCTTGCGCTTCTTGCTGGAGGTTCGTGCCACGAGGTCACATCCTAGGGCTGCCCACTATCGGTGCCCCGCCACGAGCCGACGGATCGCCTCACGGTCGGGCTTTCCCGAGGGCAGGGCGGCCACCTCGTCGACGAGGATCAGGCGGGAGGGGCGGGCGTGGGCGCCGATCTCGGCGGCCACGGCCGCCCGGGCCTCGGCGAGCTGGGTGGCTTCGCTGCGGCGGAGCGCCTCCCCGCGGGCGGCGACGATCACCGAGGCCTCGCCCCAGCGGTCATCCGCCACCCCCACCACGACGGCGGAGTGCAGTCCCGGCACCGATCGCACCACGCGCTCGACCCGGTCGAGCGAGACGTTGATGCCGCCCGAGACGATCACGTTGTCCAGGCGCCCGCGCACCCGCAGCACACCGTCGTCGATGAGGCCCGCATCGCCGGTGCGGTACCAGCGCGTACCGTCGCGTGCGGTGACGAAGGCCGCATCGGTGCGCACCGGGTCGTCGAGGTATCCCTCGGCGAGGGTCGGACCCGACAGCTGCACCTCCCCGCTCTCGATCCGCAGTCCCACCCCGTCGAGCGGCACGCCGTCGTAGACGCAGCCGCCGCTCGTCTCGGTCGCGCCATAGGTGCGGACGATCCGCGCCCCGGCCTCCTCAGCGCGCTCGAGCACCGCTGCGGGGAGGGCCTGGCCGCCGATGAGGATCGCCTCGAAGGAGCGGAGGGCCGTGCGCACCGCGGTGTCGTGCTCGGCGGCGTCGAGGAGGCGGATCAGCTGGGCGGGGACCAGGGAGGTGAAGGTCGGCACGCGATGCCCGTTCTCGCTCGAGACGAGCATGAGCGCCGCCGATGCGAACGCCTGCGGCTGGAACGGACCCGAGAGCAGGCCCGGCTGCCGGTCGGCGACGAGCGACCGGACGAGTACCTGGAGACCGGCCACATAGCTCGCGGGGAGCGCGAGGAGCCACGCCCCGTCGCCGATGCGTGCCGCGGTGGCGAGTGCACTGGCGGTGAGCGCCGATCGGCTGAGGACGACGCGTTTGGGGATCCCGGTCGACCCCGACGTCGTGACCACCACCGCGGTCCCGGCAGGGACCTCCTCCTCCGGCCTCGCCCCATCGGTCATGCCGAGGCCGAGCGCAGGACCGGCCCCGAGCACGGCCGCGCGCAGAGCCGGCAGGATGTCGCGGGGGTCGTCGCCGTCGACCGGGTGGAGCTTCACGCCGGACCCGTCAGTAGTGCCAGGGGTAGGGGGACCAGTCGGGGTCGCGCTTCTGCAGGAACGCGTCGCGGCCTTCGACCGCCTCGTCGGTGCCGTAGGCGAGGCGCGTCGCCTCGCCCGCGAACAGCTGCTGGCCGGCGATGCCGTCGTCGACGGCATTGAAGGCGAACTTCAGCATGCGGATCGCGGTCGGAGACTTCGTGAGGATGACCCGGGCCATCGACAGCGCCTCGCGCTCGAGATCGTCGTGGTCGACCACACGGTTGACCGCCCCCATCTCGTAGGCCCGCTCGGCGGAGTACTCCTCGGCGAGGAAGAACACCTCCCGGGCGAACTTCTGCCCGATCTGACGGGCGAAGAACGCCGAACCGTAGCCGGCGTCGAACGACCCGACGTCGGCGTCGGTCTGCTTGAATCGGCCGTGCTCGCGGCTGGCGATCGTGAGATCGCACACCACGTGCAGCGAGTGCCCTCCACCCGCCGCCCATCCCGGCACCACCGCGATGACCACCTTCGGCATGAACCGGATGAGACGCTGCACCTCGAGGATGTGCAGTCGCCCGAGCGCCGCGCGCGCTTCGCCGGACTCATCGCCGGCGTCATCCGTCCCGTCGTACTGGTAGCCGGTACGCCCGCGGATGCGCTGGTCGCCGCCCGAGCAGAACGCCCAGCCGCCGTCCTTGGGGCTCGGGCCGTTGCCGGTGAGGAGCACCACGCCGATGCGCGGATCCTGCCGGGCGATGTCGAGGGCGTCGTAGAGCTCGTCGACCGTCCGCGGACGGAAGGCGTTGCGCACCTCGGGACGGTCGAATGCGATGCGCGCGATCCGCCCGTCGGTGGAGACGTGGGCGGTGATGTCGGTGTATCGCTCCGCGCCGGGGGCTGCGACCCACTCGGCCGGATCGAAGAGGTCGGAGACCGCTTCGGGACTCACACCGCGCTCCCGCTGCCGTTCTTGGCGTCGCGCCAGCGCAGCCACCCGGCGATCACGTCGTAGTCGGCCTCGGAGGGCGCCCACCCGAGGGTGAACAGCCGGACGCCGGCGTCGAAGAGAGCGTCGGCGTCGGACTGGTCGCGGCGCTGCAACTCGTTCGAGACGACGAGGTCGGTGACATCGGTCCCCTCCTTCTCAGCCCAGGTGTCGATGACACCGAGCTTGTGGCCGAGCTCGTCGGGGGTGACGAAGCTGTGCCAGATGTCGGCGTGGCGGGCGACCAGGCGCAGGGTCTTCTGCTCACCCTTGCCGCCGATCATGATCGGGATGTCACGGGTGGGTGCCGGGTTGAGCTTGCCCCACCGCGCGACCACGCGCTCGAGGCCCTCGGCGAGATCGTTCAGGCGCGAGCCGGCGGTGCCGAACTCGTAGCCGTACTCGGTGTAGTCGCGCTCGAACCAGCCCGAGCCCGTGCCGAAGATGAAGCGGCCGCCGCTGATGTGGTCGAGGGTGCGGGCCATGTCGGCCTGCAGGTCGGCGTTGCGGTAGCTGTTGCAGTTCACCAGCGAGCCGAACTCGACCCGCTCGGTCTGCTCGGCCCAGGCGCCGAGCATGGTCCACGACTCGAAGTGCAGGCCGTCGGGGTCGCCGAACAGGGGGAAGAAGTGGTCCCAGTTGAACAGGATGTCCACGCCCATCTCCTCCAGGCGGAGGACCGCGTCGCGGATCTGCGGGTAGGTGGCGTGCTGGGGCTGGATCTGCACGCCGAGGCGCACGGGAGTATCGAGAAGCATGTCGCCAGCCTAGAACGCGGGGCGTGGGGCCGGATCGCGGTTCGACGTCGGGTCACCGCCCGAGCATCGCTCCGCCCCGCCCTCGGCGCGCCTTGAGGAAGGCGTCCACCGTGTCCCACGCCGCGATGGCGACGATCCCGAAGCCGAAGATCACCGAGAGGATGCCGGCGACATCGTCGCCGCCCTCGCCGATCACCGTAGGGAAGAACGCGGCGTTCAGCAGCCGTCCCTGCGTGAGGAGCCACACCGCCGCGGCGACGAACACGGCGTTCAGCACGAGGTTCGCCACGGCGAGCGCCGGCGTCCAGCGCCCGACGAGGTAGACGACGATCGTGAGAACAGCCTCGGCAACGGCGAGGATCACGAGGCCCGCGAACCACGTCGGCCAGAGACCGGGGTCGAGGAACGACAGCCCGCGCTCGGACGGGACGAATCCGATGGCGAGATCCCACAGCACCAGCCCCACCCCCAGCACGAGGAACACCAGCTGCCCCACCATGTCGCCGAATCCGGCGCCGCGCGGGCGCGGCTCGGGGAGCCGGTCGAGCGACCATTCCCCGAGACCCATGTCGGCGCGACGCTGGACGGTGCGCTCCACGATGGCGAAGACGAGGACGGTCCAGAACCCGAGGTTGACCGTCACTTGGATCAGCGTCACGACGACCGAGCCGACCAGCTCGCCGAAGCTCGCTCCGCTCAGGGTCTGGGCGAGTGCCACGCCGAAGGCGGCGCACGGCAGCACGATCGCGAGCAGCAGCTTCAGCAGCCGCCACCAGTCGAGGAAGTAGCGGGGGCCGATCAGCTGCAGCGGCCGATCGGTGTACTGGGCGGCGAGCACCTCCGGGTCGCCGAGCGAGAGCAGCACCGCCCGCTCGGCGGCAGCGGGGTCTTCGCCGCCGGCGATGCGGGCGTCGATCTGGTCGTCGATGGATCCGCGGAGTTCCGCAGCGAGATCGGGGCGCTGCGCCTCGGGCACCGTGCGCATCGCGGCGTCGATGTAGCGGTCGGTCAGGGTGGTCGTGGTCATGGCGTGTCCTCAGGCGGCGGATGAAGCGGGAAGGTCGGCGATCGCGCGGGCGAGCGCCTCGAAGTCGGCGCCGAGGGCAGCGGCGAGCCGCACCCCTTCGGCGCTCGTGCGATAGAACTTGCGCGGACGTGCCTCGTCGGTATTCCACTCGCTGGTCAGGTGCCCCTGCTTCTCGAGGCGGCGCAGCAGGGGGTAGAGCGTGTTGGCGTCGACGTCGAAGCCGCGCGACTGCAGCTCCTCCAGCAGGCCGTAGCCGTACCCGGGATCCTGCAGCAGCCGCAGGCACGCCAGCACGACGGTCCCGCGACGGAGCTCCTGCAGGTGGGTGTCGAGGGCTTCGGTCTCGCTCATGGCTCACACTGTACTGTGCATCACACACTATCGTCAATGACACGATGATGGATGCTGCGGCACCGGCCACAATGGGCGGATGACACTCCCCCGGCTCGACGACGTCCTGGAACGACTGCATGTCGTGTCCCTGCCGCTCGTCACGCGCTTCCGCGGTCTCGACAGCCGCGAACTGGCCCTGATCGAGGGACCCGAGGGGTGGACGGAGTTCTCGCCCTTCGTGGAGTACGACGATCGCGAGTCGAGCGCGTGGCTCGCCGCCGCGCTGGAGTACGGCTGGTCCCCCACTCCCCCGGCACGGCGCGACCTCATCCCGGTGAATGCGACCGTGCCGGCCGTGCCCGCGGCATCCGTCCCCGAGGTGCTCGCGCGGTTCGCCGGCTGCCGCACCGCGAAGGTGAAGGTCGCCGACCCGGGCCAGCGCCTGGCCGACGATGTGGCCCGCGTGGCGGCCGTGCGCGAGGCGATGGGACCGGAGGGACGCATCAGGATCGACGCCAACGGCGCCTGGAACATCGACGAGGCCGAGCACGCCGTGCGGGCCATGGAGCATTACGACCTCGAATACGTCGAGCAGCCCTGCGCGAGCATCGACGAGCTCGCCGAGCTCCGGCGCCGCATCTCGCGTCTGGACATCCCCGTGGCCGCCGACGAGAGCGTGCGCAAGGCCGACGACCCACTGGCCGTCGCCCGCGCCGAGGCCGCGGACCTCCTGGTCATCAAGGCCCAGCCGCTCGGCGGGGTGTCACGCGCGCTGCGCATCGTCGCCGAGGCGGGGCTTCCCGTCGTCGTCTCCAGCGCGCTGGACTCCGCGGTCGGCCTGTCGATGGGGGCCGCCCTGGCCGCAGCGCTCCCCGAGCTCCCCTATGACTGCGGCCTGGGCACCGGGGCCCTCTTCACCGAGGACGTCTCGGACTATGTCGCCCAGGACGGAGCTCTGCGCGTGGTCCGGCCGGTTCCCGACCTCGGAGTGTTGGAGCGCCGCGCCGTCGACGCCGAGCGCCGGCAGTGGTGGGTGGAGCGCATCGCGCGCTGCCACGCCCTTCTCGCGATGGAGTGACGCGCCCCCGGCCGGGCTCAGTCGTCGACGAGCACCAGGTGCGCGATCTGCGCGACCTCGGCACGGCAGCGCTTCTCGCGTTCGTCGTCGTCGAGACCGGCCATCACCGCGCGGACGAGCGTGGACTCCCACGACGAGATGAACAGGCGGGCAGCGTCGGCAGCCGGCACCCGGAAGCGCACCCTCGTCGAGCGTCCGATGTCGTCGATGATGCGCGCGACGCTCGCGTGCATCTCGTCCTGCTGCCGCAGGTACCCCTCGGCGAAGCGAGGGTTGCGGAGCGCGTGCATGCGGATCTCGCTCATGAGGAGCACGCCCAGCCGGTCTTCGGCGGGTCCGTCCAGCACCCGCTGCACCACCGCCTGGATGGCATCGGTGGTCACCTCGAGGTGGCCGCCGTCTTCGAGCTCGGCCACCCGCACCGCAACCGCCTCGACGCGCGCCTCCCAGACTCGGGCCGCGAGCTCCAGGAAGAGCTCCTCTTTGCTGTCGAAGTTGGAGTAGAACGCGCCGCGGGTGAACCCGGCGCGCTCGCACACCGCCTCGACCGAGGCGGCGTCGAGGCCTGACTCAGCGAAGACCTCACCGGCGGCATCGAGCAGGCGCTGACGCGTGGCATCGCGACGGCGTGCGGGGGTGGTGCTCGTCATCGATCCTCCTTCGACTTTCACGGGAACTCCCCAGACTGGCGGTCCGGGCGCGCTTTACGATACACCTGTGTATTGGATACAGCGCTGTATCGATATCTGATCCCCGTTTCCAGGAGGCGCCGTGTCCACACTGCTGTACGCACTCGGACGTTGGTCGTTCCGTCGGCCGTGGAAGGTGCTCGTCGCCTGGCTGCTCCTGCTCGCCCTGGCCGGCGGCGGCGCCGCCCTGTTCTCCCAGGGAACCGACAACTCCTTCTCGATCCCCGGCACCGAGGCGCAGGAAGGCCTTGAGGAGCTCAATCGCACGTTCCCGCAGGTGAGCGGCACGAGCGCGCAGCTGGTGGTGGTCGCCGCGGACGGCGACCAGATCGACGACGAGGCGTATCGCAGCGCCATCGACGACGCGGTGGCGGATTTCGCCGACCTCGACGATGTCATCGCCGTCACCGACCCCTACGACGACACCATCAGCGGCCTTGTCTCCGATGACGGCACCGCCGCCATCATCCGGATGCAGTTCGAGGGTCAGGCGACCGAGATCTCGGACGAGACCGTCTCGTCGGCCGAGGCCATCGCCGACGAGCTCGCCGAGACTCTGCCCGCGGGGTCGCAGGCGGCTCTCGGCGGCGATCTGTTCTCCACGGCGGTGCCGACGCTGACCATCATCGAGGCGATCGGCGTGCTCATCGCCCTGTTCGTGCTGATGATCACCTTCCGCTCGATCGCCGTGGCGTGGTTCCCGCTCATCAGCGCCATCATCGGCGTCGGTCTCGCGGTCGCCCTGATCTTCGTCGCCACGGTGTTCTCGACCATCTCGTCGACGACGCCGCTCTTGGCGGTGATGCTCGGACTCGCGGTCGGCATCGACTACTCCCTCTTCATCGTCGCGCGACATCAAGATCAGGTGCGCGCCGGGATGGAACCCGAGGAGTCGGCCGCGCGCGCCACCGGCACCGCCGGCTCGGCCGTCGTCTTCGCCGGGGTGACGGTGCTGATCGCGCTCATCGGCCTGTCGTTCGCCGGCATCCCGTTCCTCACCACCATGGGGATCGCCGCGGCCGTCGCCGTCGCGATCGCCGTGGTGGTGGCACTGACCCTCACTCCGGCTCTTCTCGGCTTCGCCAAGGGGCGGGTCGTCGGCTGGAAGCGGCGACGGGCACCCAAGGCGCTGAAGGCGGACGGCCCGAAACGCCCCAACCGCTGGGTGATGATCGTCACGCGCCGCCCCCTCCTCACCACCATCGCGGTCGTCGCGGCGCTCGGCGCGGCCGCGATTCCGGCCGCGAGCCTCACCCTCGCCCTCCCCAACGCCGGGATGCAGAGCGAGGAGAGCGAGGCCCGCCAGGCCTACGACCTCGTCGCGGAGAAGTTCGGCCCCGGGGCCAACGGCCCGCTCATCATGACCGGGACGATCGTCACCTCGACCGACCCGCTCGGCCTGATGGACGACCTCGCGGCCGAGATCGAGCAGGTGCCCGGCGTGAAGGAGGTGGCCCTGGCCACCCCCAACGAGACCGCTGACACCGGCATCATCCAGATCGTCCCCGAGACCGCTCCCGACGACCCGGCCACCGCCGACCTCGTCCGCGAGCTGCGTGCGCAGCACGACCGGCTCCTCGATGAGTACGGCGTGGATCTGAAGGTCACCGGCTTCACGGCGGTCGCCATCGACATCTCCGACCGGCTGGGTGAGGCGCTGCTCCCCTTCGGGATCTTCGTGGTCGGGCTCTCGCTCGTCCTCCTGATGATCGTCTTCCGCTCGATCTGGGTGCCGCTGAAGGCCGCCGCCGGCTACCTCCTCTCGGTCGCCGCCGGATTCGGCGCCGTCGCGGCGGTGTTCGAGTGGGGCTGGTTCGCCGACCTGCTCCACGTCTCGCGCACCGGACCGGTGATCAGCTTCATGCCGATCATCCTCATGGGCGTGCTGTTCGGCCTGGCCATGGACTACGAGGTCTTCCTCGTCTCGCGCATGCGCGAAGACTTCGTCCATGCACGACGGCGCCTGGGCCGCAATCCTTCGCGCGACGAGCTCCGGGCGATCGCGGTCGGCGCGGTGCGCTCGGGCTTCACCGCGTCCGCCCGCGTGGTGACCGCGGCGGCGGTGATCATGTTCGCCGTGTTCGCGGCCTTCGTCCCCGAGGGGGATACGTCGATCAAGCCCATCGCGCTCGGGCTCGCCGTCGGGATCGCCGTCGACGCCTTCATCGTGCGCATGACGCTCGTGCCCGCGGTCATGACCCTGCTGGGTGAGAAGGCCTGGTGGTTCCCGAAGGCGCTCGACCGGATGCTGCCGCACTTCGACATCGAGGGTGAGGCCGTCGAGCGCGAGATCGCGCTCGAGGACTGGCCCGAGCGCGACACGACCGCCGCGGTCGTGGCCGAGGGGGTCGGCGTCGGCGACGGCGGCGAGGGCGAGGGTGGCGGTGACGTCGTGTACGCCGGCGCCTCGTTCCGGGTGGAGCCGGGGTCGACACTCATCGTCACCTCCGATGATGCGCGCGCTGCACGCGGACTGCTCCTGACCATCGCGGGGCGCCTGGCCCCCACCGAGGGTCGCATCAAGGTCGAGGGGCACCTCCTCCCCGAGCGTGCCGCATGGGTGCGCCCACGGGTCGGTGTGGCGCTGCTGCACAACAACGACGACCCCGCGAGCGAGCTCCGCGAGGCCTTCGACGGCGGCAGCCGGGTGGTGGTGGTCGACGCGCTGGACTCGATCGAGACCCAGTCGCTCGCCGCTCGCGATCAGGCCCTCGCCGTGCTGCGGCAGAGCGGCGAGACGACCCTCATCGTGTCGGCCAGCGACGCGGCCTTCGCCGAGCGCGCCCTCACCGAAGCAGGTCGCGCCGGGGTCACGGTGCTGTCGGTGAGCGGCCCGCCCGCGGCATCCGCACTCTCCCGCTCGTCCCGTTCTTCGCGCTCCGATGACGCAGCGTCTTCGACCTCCCCCTTCGATGAGGTGTTCTCATGACTCTTCCCCTCGAACGCGCGCGCAGCCCGAAGCCGGTGACGTGGCTGACGATCCTCGGGGTGCTGCTGCTGCCGGTGATCGTCGGCGGCATCCTCGTCGCCGCGCTCTACAACCCCACCGAGCGGCTCGATCAGCTGAACGCCGCGATCGTGAACGACGACGAACCGGTCGAGATCAACGGACAGACGGTGCCTCTCGGCCGTCAGCTGAGCGCCGGGCTCGTCGAAGGGTCGGATGACCTCGAGAGCAACCTCACCTGGACGATCTCGAACGAGGATGACGCAGCCGAAGGCCTCGCCGACGGCACGTATGCGGCGGTCGTGACGATCCCCGCGAACTTCTCGGCCGCGGCGACCTCGACGCAGCCGGGCGAGACGCCCGAGCAGGCGACGATCGAGGTGACGACACCACCCGACAGCCGCGTGGTCGACGACGCGATCACCGCGCAGGTGACGACCACCGCCGCCTCGCTCGTGGGACAGCAGCTGTCGGAGACCTACCTCGAGAACGTGTTCCTCGGATTCACGACGCTCGGCGAGCAGCTCGGCGAGGCGGCCTCCGGGGCGGACCAGCTCGCCGACGGCGCGGGCCAGCTCGCCGACGGCGCCTCGCAGGCCGCCGACGGGGCGGCCGCGCTGGCCGACGGTGCCAGTCAGCTCGCCGACGGTGCGGCGCAGGCTGCGGATGGCGCGGCGGCACTCCCCGGGGGGATCAGCCAGCTCGGCTCGGGTGCGGGGCAGCTCGCCGGTGGCGCGAGCGGACTCTCGCAGGGGGCTGTGGAGCTCCAGAATGGCCTAACGCAGATCGCCGGTGGGATCCGAGGAGCCGCCGACGGCGCTGCCCAGATCTCCGCGGGCGTCCGTGCGGGCGCCGATGAACTCGAACGCACCGGCCTGGTCCCTGATGAGATCTCCGGCTTCGCTCAGTCGGCCGCGGACGACTCGGCAGACTCCGCGGAGCAGATCGGCGGCGTAGCCCAGAGTCTCGGAACCATCGCCCCCGCTGCGGGCGGACTCGCGGAGTCGCTCGGTCAGCTGGCCGCGACCTGCGCCGCCTCGGGCGCTTCAGAGGAATTCTGCGCTCAGCTCACCGCGGTCGCCGGTACCGCGGGCACGACGGCGGCGGATATCGGTGCCACGGCGCAATCCGCCGGCGGAGCGGCCCAGACCGCCGTCGACGCGGCAACCGCGGCCGGGACGACGAATGGGGCGCTCCAGCAGTTCGACACCCAGGGCGCGACGGAGTTCGCGGGTCAGTTCCGCACCATTGCCGACAGCGTCGACCAGCTCGGCGGAGGGCTGGGTCAGCTGGCGGATGCAACCGATCAGTCCGCCGCGGGCGCAGGACAGCTCGCGGGCGGAGCCGGGCAGCTCGGAAGCGGGGCGTCGGCGCTGGCAAGCGGCGCTCAGCAGGCGGCGGAGGGTGCGCAATCTCTGGCGACCGGCGTGCGCGGTATCAGTGACGGCGCTGCCGGTGTGTCCGAAGGGACAGCGGGGCTCGCCGACGGCGTGCAGGGGCTCAACGACGGCGCGGCCGGCGTCGCGGAGGGGACGACGAGCTTGGCCGACGGACTCGCGACCGCGACGGAGGAGATCCCGACCTACACCGACAGCGAGGCGACCGACCTCGCCACGGTGGTGGCCGACCCGGTCGCCGCGCAGGGGGTGGGCGACAACCTGTTCGGCGCCTCGGCGATCCCGCTGCTGTCCACCCTCGCGCTGTGGTTCGGCGGACTCGGCACGTTCGTGGCGCTCCAGGCGGTGTCACGGCGCGCCCTGACCTCTCGTGCACCGTCGGCCGTGCTGGCGCTCCGCGGGTTCCTGCCCGCGGCCGTCATCGGCGCCGTGCAGGGCGTGCTGATCGCCGGCATCGTGCAGCTCGCGGCGGCGTACACGTGGGGCGAATGGACGGTCTACGCCGCGGTCTGCGTCGCCGCCGGTGTCGCCTTCGCCGCTGTGAACCAGGCGTTGGTCGCCGTCTTCGGCGGTGTGGGCCGGTGGATCTCGGCGCTCGTGGGTGTGCTCGTCGTCGCGACCGGGGTCGTCTCGACGGTGCCGGGCGCACTGACCTCGGTCGCGTCGCTGCTGCCGACCGCCCCCGCGTACCAGGGGATGCTCGCCGCCCTCACCTCGGCCGACGGTCTCGGTGCGGGTCTGGCCGGCCTCGCCGTCTGGACGATCCTGGCGCTCATCGCCTCTGTGCTGGCGGTGGCCCGTCGGCGGACGGTGTCGGTCCGATCGCTGAAGGCCGCCCCCGCCCCCTGCCCCTGCCCCAGCCCCTCGTCCCCTTCGCCGACCCGTCAGAAAACGCGGCCCCGAGGCATCCGGAGCCGCGTTTTCTGACGGATCGTGCGTGGGGTGGCGCGCCCGCGGACCCACCGCCCGCGGACCCACCGCCCGCCCGACCTCCCCGCACCGCGAGCGGTCGAGGAGCGCCGCCCCGCGTCGGCCTGACTCGGCCCCGGTGTCGCACGCGATCCGTCAGGAAACGCGGCCCCGAGGCATCCGGAGCCGCGCTTTCTGACGGGTCGCGCGTGGCGGGCACGCCCGCGCGCACGCGATCCGTCAGAAGATGCGGCCCCGGTTCGTCGCGGGCCGCGTTTTCTGACGGGTCGTGCGTGGCGGGCACGCTCGCGCGCACGCGGACCCACCGCCGCGCGCCTGCCGCCGCCCGGCCTCCCCGCACCGCGAGCGGTCAAGAAGCGCCGCCCTACGCCATCCGGAGCCGCGTTTTCTGACGGGTCGCGCGTGGGGTGGCGCGCCCGCGCGCCGCGCGCCCGACCTCCCCGCACCGCGAGCGGTCGAGAAACGCCGCCCTGCGCCATCCGGAGCCGCGTTTTCTGACGGGTCGTGAATGCGGGCTGGGCGATCGCGCGGAGCGCGCCTCAGCTCAAGCCGCTGTAGGCGTGCAGGCCCTTGAAGAACATGTTCACGATCGTGAAGTTGAACAGCACCGCGGCGAACCCGATGATCGACAGCCATGCCGACCGCGAGCCGCGCCAGCCGCGCGTCGCGCGCGCGTGGATGTACCCGGCGTAGAGCACCCAGATGACGAACGTCCAGACTTCCTTGGTGTCGAAGCCCCAGTAGCGGCCCCAGGCGTCGTTGGCCCAGATCGCACCGGCGATGAGCGTGAACGTCCAGAACATGAAGCCGATGATGGTGAAGCGGTAGGCGAGCGACTCCAGCGCCTCCGAGCGCGGCAGGGTGCGCAGGAACCCCGGTCCCTTCGCCTTCGTCTCGCGCCGCGACTGCATGAGCTGGAGCACCGACAGCCCGAAGGCCAGGGCGAACAGCGCCGTCGCGAGCGACGCGACGAAGACGTGGATGACGAGCCACACGCTCTTGAGCGGGTCCATCAGCGGCACGATCTCGACGTAGAACGCCAGCGTCGCCCCGCCGAGGAGCAGCACGGTGAGCCCGGTGATGAGCGAGCCGAGGAAGCGCAGATCCGACCGCACGAGCGCGGCGAGGTACACCGCGATGATGAGGAGCGTGCCGGTCAGGGCGAACTCGTACATGTTCGACCACGGCACACGCTCGGCGGCGATGCCGCGCGTGACGGTCGCCCCCAGGTGGAAGATGAACCCCAGCACCGTCAGCACGGTGCCGACCCGCGCCCACACCAGCCGGGGCTTCTTGCCCGAGGCATCCTGCGTCCACGACACGGAGTCGGAAGCGGATGCCGCCGAGCCCGCGCCCCGCGCCGACGTCGTCGATCCGCCTGCGGCAGCCCCGACGAGTTCGCGTGCCTCGGTGCGGACGGCGCCGCTCGCGGCATCCTTCTCCTCGATCGCCGACGCCGAACGGCGGGCGAGATCGATCGCATAGGCGATGAAGGCGAGGGCGTAGATCGCGATGGCGGTCCAGACCAGGAGAACCGAGACCGAATCGAGCGTCAGGGCGGCGTCGGGCATGGATCCCAGTCTACGCTTGGGCCTCAGCGCCGAGCCGGGGTTGGTTCGCCGTCGTGACATCCCGCCCGCCTCGCCGCCCTCGGGCTGCTCCGCGGAGAAATCCGCGCTCGCGACGAGTCACCCTCCGGTGCGCGGCGGCTTCGCGCGAAGGCGGGTTGGTCGGCGGGACGAGCCCCTTCGCCGAGCGAGTGCACCCTCGCGAGCATGGAGTGCACCCTCGCGGGCGGGGCGGGGCGGGGCGGGGCGGGGCGGGGACCGCCCGCGGGCTAGACGCGCTCGCGGAGCACGCCGTCCACGGCATCGCCGTGACGCTGAGCCAGCTGATCGACGGCTCCGGCCAAGCCCGGATCCTCGCCGCGGGCGAGCCCCGCGTACTCGAGCTTCACGGAGTCGCCGGACGGCGTGGCGCGCACCCACATGCGGCGCCGCGGCACGAACAGGCCCGCGAGCAGCCCCGCCGTGGCGAGAACCGAGAACGCCAGCACCCACGGCGCACCCACATCGCGGTGCACCGAGAGCGACACGTACCTCTTGACCGACTCGTCGTACCCCTGCGCGCCCTCGGTCGCCTCGTCTTCGAAGGTGATGGTCCCGCGCCCGCCGGGAAGGTCGGCGGTGTCGCCGGGGGCGAGCTGGATCGAGTCGACACCGGTGTCGCCACCGGTCAATCGGTCCATGTCGCCGGTGTCGAGCGCGTAGACCGAACGAGGAATACCGTCGTCGATCCCCAAGTCGCCCTCGTAGACGTCGAGCGAGACGACGGGGTTGATGAGCGCCGGATAGGCCGACGTGAACGCCCCGGTGTCCAGCGGCGCCTCGGTCGGGTAGAAGAACCCCACGAGGCCGAGCTGCTCCGACAGCCCGTCGGGGATCTTCACCACGCCGAGCGAGGTCATGTTCGTGTCCTGCGGCAGGAAGGGCACCGACTCGGAGAACACCACCTCGCCCGCCGGATCGCGGACGGTGAGCGTCGGGGCGTACCCGTTGCCCATGAGGTAGATGCGGTCGCCGGCGAGCTCGAGCGGGGCGTTCACGCGCACCACGCCCTCCTGCGGCGCCTCGCCCGCGAGCTGCGTGGTGAGGTTCGCGGCGAAATCGCCCGCCTGCCCCGCCCCGTTGGAGCCGACGGGCTGGTAGGTCACCTCGAAGTCCTCGAGCGTCATCGCGTAGGGCACGAGCTGCTCTTCGTCGACGAAGCGGCCGGGGTTGAACGAGGAGTAGTCCAGCAGCGAATTGACCCAGGTGCGCCCCTCGATGATCACGCTCTGACCGGTGTAGGTGAAGCCGCCGCCGATCCCGACCGCGAGGAGCACGCCGACGAGTGCGCCGTGGAACAGCAGGTTCCCGGTCTCACGCAGGTACCCGCGTTCGGCCGACACCGACAGCCCATCGTCGTACCGTTCGACGCGGTAGCCGGCCCGCCGCAGCTGGTCGTGGGCGAGGTCGATCGCGAGGCGCGCGTCATCCGCGGCATCCTCCGACGGCACCGGCACGACCCGCTCGCGATGGTCTTCCAGCCGCGTCAACCGCGCGGGCGTGCGCGGCGGACGAGCGCGCAACGCCTTCCAGTGATGCTTGGTGCGCGGGATGACGCAGCCGATCAGCGAGATGAACAGCAGGATGTAGATCGCCGAGAACCACGGCGATATGTAGACGTCGAACAGGCTCAGGTTGTCGAGCACCGGCGCCAGGTCGGGATTGTCGGTGAACCACTGCGTCACACCGTTCGGGTCGGCGCTGCGCTGCGGGAAGATCGAGCCCGGCACCGCGGCGATCGCGAGGAGCAGCAGCAGCACGAGCGCGGTGCGCATCGACGTCAGCTGACGCCACGCCCAGCGCAGCCAGCCGACGAGTCCGAGCGCGGGCTGGTCGGGTGCGGATGATCCGGAGTCGGCGTGATCCGATGGCCGCAGCGGATCCGCGGCGACACCGGCACCGGCGTCAGAGCGGGAGCGGGACACTGAGGAACACCCCCTGCAGTTGCGCCATGAGGACGGTCCAGACGCCGGTGACCATGAGCAGACCGAGGATCACCAGCAGGGTCCCGCCGACGAGGTTGACGGTGCGGATGTGACGGCGGAGGAACGCCACCGATCGCGTCGCCCAGCCGAAGCCGAGGGCGAGCAGGAGGAACGGGATGCCGAGGCCGAGCGAATATGCCAATCCGAGCATGCCCGCCCGAACCGGGTCGCCGAAGTTCCACGACATCGCGAGGATCGCGCTGAGCGTCGGGCCGATGCAGGGCGCCCAGCCGATCCCGAGCGCGAGACCGAGGAGGGGCGCGCCGACGAGCCCCAGGCTGCTGCGGATCTGCGGCCGTGCGATCTTCTGAGCGAACCCGAAGACCCCGATGAAGACGAGCCCGAGGAGGATGACCACGACACCGAGCACGCGCGTGATGAGGTCGGTGTACTCGATGAAGAAGCGCCCGAGCGTGCCGCCGAAGATGTTGATCGCCATGAACACGACGGTGAAGCCGGCGATGAAGAGCAGGGTGCCGAGCACAAGGCGACCGCGACCGGCCTGCGTGCGCCCGGCCTCGTCTGCGTCGGCTTCTCCGCCCGCATCGGCGCGCGGAGAATCGGCTGAGTCGCGGAGGCCCGAGGCCGAATCGTCCGCGCCTCGGCCGATCGTCCGCGCGCCGGAAGGCGCAGGGGTGCGCACCGGCGCGGGCCTCGACGCCACCGCGCCCCCGATGAAGCCGAGATACCCCGGCACGAGCGGGAGTACGCACGGCGAGAGGAACGACACCAGCCCCGCGGCGACCGCGATCGGCAGCGCGAGCCAGAGAGCGCCGTCGGCGATCAGCGCGGAGATGTTCACGACGGGTCCGCCAACTCGCCCACGATGGTGTCGAGCACCGAGGCGTCTTCGAGCTGGCCGATGATCCGCGCGGCGACGCGCCCCTCGCGGTCGAGCACGAGCGTGGTCGGCGTGGCGTTCAGCGGTGTCCGCTCGGCGAAGGCCAGCTTGATCGAGCCGTCTTCCACGGCGAGCGCGCTGGGGTAGGTGACCCCGTACGTGTCGGCGAACGCCAGCGACGCCTGCGCGGAGTCGTACGTGTTGACCCCGAGGAACGACACCCCGTCGTCGGCGTACTCCTGGTTGACCTCTTCGAGGAACGGCGCCTCCACCCGGCAGGGCGCGCACGCGGCGTACCAGAAGTTCACCACCAGCACCTCGCCGGCGTAGTCGGCCTCGGTGACCGTCGAGCCGTCGTCGAGCACGCCCGAGAAGGCGACCGGCTCGCCACGATCGGCTTCGGGGATCTCCACGACCCGGAAATCGCCGGCGATGAACCCGGTGTTCGCCCCCTCGCGATACTGCTCGGCGAGCGGGTCGCTCGAGCACGCGGCGAGACCGCCGACCAGCACGAGGGCGACGAGAGCGGATGCCACGGCCCGGCCGCGACGCATGAGCGAGGTCATACGGCCCCCTCGTCACGCGCGCCGGCGAGACTCGCCGGTTCGACGTAGCCGACCTCGGTCCAGGTGTTCTTCACCATCTCGAAACTCGTCACACTCGACAGGGCGCAGCGGCGCTCACGGGGATCGTGCCGCGAGGGCAGACCCGCCGCAGCGAGGTGGGTGACCCAGATCGGCAGCTGATGCGAGACGATCACCACATCGCCGCCGTCCACCGCCTCCCACGCCTCGGTCATCGCCGCGTTCATCCGCGCGATCACCTCGTTGTAGGGCTCACCCCAGCTCGGCAGGGCCGGTCGGCGCAGGTGCCGCCAGTTCCACGGGTTCAGCAGGGCCCGGAACATCCGCTTCCCCTCGAACACGTTCGTCGGCTCGATCACGCGCTCGTCGACGACGGGCTCGAGTCCGAATGTCTCGGTGAACGGCTCGGCCGACTCGCGGGTGCGCTGCAGCGGCGAGCACACCAGGCGGCTGACGCCCCGCCCGGTCTCGCGGACGTATTCGGCCGCCTCCTGCGTCATCCGTCGCCCTTCGGCGCTCAATCCGTAGCCGGGAAGACGGCCGTAGAGCACGCGGCGGGGGTTGTCGACCTCCCCGTGACGCACGAGATGGAGGCGGTCTGCGGGCACCTGCCCAGTCTAAAGGCGCGGCTTCTGGGGAGTTTCTGAACCATGCTCGGCGTCGAGAGATCGACGCGCCAGCGCATTCTCGACGAGCAGGAGCACGAACACCGCCGCAGCGCCCAGCAGTGCCAACACGAGAGGCCCCGCCACCGGGTCGTAGGGCGCGACCGGCGAACCCACGCCGTGCGTCTCGCCGGGAGACAGTTCCTGCCAGGGCCAGAGCGCCCGGAGCGACCCGAGCATCAGCCCCGACATCGCCAGCAGTGTCAGCCGGCGGTGGCGCTCGAGCAGGCGTCGCATGGCCTGCACGATGGTGACGAGACCGAGCAGCGCACCCGCGGCGAACACCCCGAGGTAGGCGAGGTTCCTCTCATCCACGGCGAGGAGCGTGGGCGAGTACAGCCCGATCGCGAGGAGGAAGAACGAGCCCGAGACGCCCGGGACGACGAGGGCGCAGACGGCGATCGCCGCGGCGAAGAAGACGATGATCAGGGAAGGGTCGACGGCCACCGCGCCGCCTGCCAGGCCCACGAGCGCGAAGGCGAGGATGGCGGAGGCGAAGAAGACCGCGACTCCCCCGATGCGTGCGGTCGTGAAACGCCGGAGGCGTGGGATCTGCTGCAGGGGAACGACAATGCTCGCAGCGACGAGACCGAAGAACAGTCCGCGGGACAGTTCCGGGTTGGCCGACACCATCGACTCCACGATCCCCGCCAGGGTGAGCACCATCGCCACCATGCCGAGGAGGACGGGAAGGATCAGCGCGACGTCGACCTGCCGAAGCTCCCGGGCGGCGTTTCGTCGCCGGTCGGGGCCCGAGACCACGATGCGCGCAGCCGTGACGACGTGCGACGCCGACGTGATGAGCCTTTCGTAGACGCCGGTGATGAGCGCCACGGTGCCGCCGGAGATCCCGGGGATGAGCTCTGCGAGGCCGATCAGGGCGCCGCGGACCACGTTCAGCAGGAAGGAGGGGATCGCGAGGATCGCCTGCGCGAACGTGGCGGCTGGCGGCGTCGTGGCAGGCGTCGTCATGCCAGCGAGGATACGGGGGTTCACCCCTCGGCCTGCTGCTCCTCCCGCAGCGCGCGGACCCGGACGACGACGAACCACACCACCGCGACCACGGCGGCGGCGATCACGAGGTACTGCAGGATCTCGGCGTACTGCTCGACGACGGGCCAGGCCTCACCGAGGAAGAAGCCCGACAGCACGAAGATCGTGTTCCAGATGAGACTTCCGGCGGCGGTGAGGAGACCGAATTTCCACAGCGGCATCCGCGTGATCCCGGCGGGGATGGAGATGAAGCTCCGGAAGATCGGCACCATCCGCCCGAAGAACACCGCCTTGCCGCCGTGCCGGTGGAACCACGCCACCGTCTTGTCGATGTCTTCGCCCTTCATCAGCGGGAGGCGTTCAGCGATGCGGCGCAGACGATCGGCGCCCAGCCAGGCGCCGAGCCCGTAGAGCACGAACGCGCCGACGATCGAGCCGAGCGTGGTCCAGATGAGGGCCTCGGCGAGCGTGAACGACCCTCGACTTGCGGTCAGACCCGCCAGCGGCAGGATGACTTCACTGGGGAGGGGCGGGAACAGGTTCTCCAGCGCGATGCCGATGCCGGCCCCGACCGGGCCGATCACCTCCATCAGCGAGACGGTCCAGTCGATGAGCGCACCCAGCCATGAACCGTCGCTTCCCGAAGCCATCCCCCCAGGGTAGGCGGCGCAGGTTACCGGCACCTGTGCGCTGGCCGCCGGGAGTGTTTCGGGGTATCCCCCGTCTCCCCGGCCCGGGAGGCTGCGGCGCCGCGGACTAGACTCGACCCTCGTGAGTGAACGCGTGCTGGTGGAAGAACTGCAGGGTCGCGCCGACGGGCCGGTCACCGTCTCGGGCTGGGTCGAGACCGTCCGAGACCAGAAGAAGGTGCAGTTCGTCATTCTGCGCGATGAGACCGGGGCGGTGCAGCTGGTCAATCCCGCCACGCGGCCGACGGAGGAGCCGTCGGAGCAGGATGCTGCAGCGCTGGCCCTGACCGAGACGATCTCGGGCCTTGCCACCGGCACCTTCCTGACCGTCCAGGGGGAGCTCAAGCACGATGAGCGCGTGAAGCTCGGCGGGGTCGAGGTCAAGATCGGCTCGCTCGCCATTGCTTCCGCGGCGCTGCCGGAGACCCCGATCGCCGCCGACAGCGGCATGGACAAGCGCATGGACTGGCGCTTTCTCGACCTCCGCCAGCGCCGCAACAACCTGATCTTCCGCGTGCAGACGACGCTCGAGCACGCGATGCGGTCGTACTGGGTGGAGCGCGACTACATCGAGATCCACTCCCCCAAGCTCATGGCGAGCCCGTCGGAGTCGCGCGCCGAGCTGTTCCAGCTGGAGTACTTCGGCGACCAGACCGCCTACCTCGCTCAGAGCCCGCAGCACTTCAAGCAGATGGCCCAGGCCGCCGGATTCGGCAAGGTCTTCGAGATCGCCGACGCATTCCGTGCCGACCCCTCGTTCACCAGCCGCCATGCCACCGAGTTCACCTCGATCGACGCCGAGATCAGCTGGATCGACTCCCACGAAGACGTCGCTGCGATGCAGGAGGAGCTTCTGGCCACCGCGATCGCCGCGGTGAAGGACAAGCACGGCGACGAGATCCGCGACCTGTTCGGCATCGAGGTCGAGGTGCCGGCGGTGCCCTTCCCCCGCATCCCGCTCGCCGAGGCGCGCGAGATCGTCGCCGCCCGCGGGTACGAGATCCCCCGCGCCGACGGCGACCTCGACCCCGAAGGCGAGCGTCAGCTGTCGGCCCACGTGAAGGAGACCTTCGGCCACGACTTCGTCTTCGTGACCGACTACCACGCCGAGATCCGGCCGTTCTACCACATGCGCGACGAGGAGACGGGGCTCACCAAGAGCTACGACCTGCTGTATCGCGGCACCGAGATCACCACGGGCGCGCAGCGCGAGCACCGCGTCGAGGTGCTCGAGAAGCAGGCGGTCGAGAAGGGCCTCGAGCTGGAGGGTCTGGAGCACTACCTCGACTTCTTCCGCTACGGCGTTCCTCCGCACGGCGGCTTCGGCATGGGCCTCGCACGCGTGCTCATGCTTCTGCTCGGCGAGTCTTCGATCCGCGAGGTCACGTTCCTCTTCCGCGGTCCGACCCGCCTGGCGCCGTAACGCATCCCCCGCGAACCCGTCACCGGGCGCTCACCGATCGTTCACCTCGGCCGGTGCGCCCGGTAACCGGGCGCTTCTAGGTTCCTCTCGTCCCCCGCATCGCACGCGCTTCGGCGCGACACGGCGGTGCGCTCACCCGAGAGGAACAACTCCATGTCACGCACCCCTCGCCCGGCGTCGCGCACGCTCGCCGTCCTGGCCTTGGCCACCGCCGCTGCGGTCATGCTCGCCGGTTGCGGCGGCGCCGCCGCCGGTTCCGGCGACGCCTCATCCGACTCCGGGGTCGACGCCGCCACCGCGACGAGCCTCGAAGACTTCGGGACGTTCGAAGACCTCGAAGAAGCCGCCAGGGCCGAAGGCCAGCTGAACGTCATCGCGCTCCCCCGCGACTGGGCGAACTACGGCGAGATCATCGACCTGTTCGCGGAGCGCTACCCCGAGATCACCATCAACGAGCAGTCGCCCGACGCCTCCAGCGCCGAAGAGATCCAGGCCGCCGAGACCAACCAGGGCCTCGACACCGCCCCCGACGTGTTCGACCTCGGCCTCACCGTGGCGCTGCAGAGCACCGACTACTTCGCCCCGTACCAGGTGCAGACCTGGGACGACATCCCCGACGAGCTGAAGCACCCCGAGGGCCTGTTCGTCGGCGACTACGGCGGCTACATGTCGGTCGGCTACGACTCGTCGCGCTTCCCCGCCCCCGAGAGCATCGAGGATCTCCTCGGTGACGACTACCGCGGTTCGGTGGCACTGAACGGCGACCCGACCCAGGCGGGCGCCGCGTTCGCCGCCGTGGGGCTCGCGACGGTGCAGACCGGCGGCGACCTCGACGACTTCCAGCCCGGCATCGACTTCTTCTCCGAGCTCAACGCCGTCGGCAACCTGCTGAAGCTCGACGTGACCTCGGCGACGGTCGCCAGCGGAGAGACCCCGGTGGTGTTCGACTGGGATTACCTCAACGCCGCGCACGCCGCCGACAACCCCGCGTGGGAGGTCGTCGTCTTCCCCGGCACCGGGTACGCCGGTTACTACAACCAGGCGATCAACAAAGATGCCCCGAACCCCGCCGCTGCCCGCCTGTGGCAGGAGTTCCTCTACAGCGACGAGGTGCAGAACCTCTGGCTGAAGGGGGGCGCCCGCCCCGTGCGCATGGACGCCATGATCGAAGCGGGCACGATCGACGAGGAGCTGGCGGCGGCCCTGCCCGAGGCCCCCGAGGACACCGTCGTGCCGACCGAGGAGCAGAGCGCCGCGGCCGGCGAGCTCCTCGGCCAGGAGTGGGCAGCGGCGATCCAGTGACAGGAGCCCCCGCTCACGCCGGGGAATCACCCGCAGACGTGACGAGTGCTGCCGCGCCGGAGCCCCAGGTTCCGGCGCGGCAGCGCCGCGTGCCGCGGAACGCCAGGGTCCGCGAGTGGTCGTGGCTGGGTCTGACCCCGTTCGCCCTCTACGTGCTGCTCTTCCTCGCCCTCCCCACGATCCTCGCCATCGCCTCCGGGCTCTTCGACGGCGACAGCGCCTTCACCCTGGCGAACATCGCGGCGCTCGGCGACCCCGTGATCATCACCACGTTCGTCAACTCGACCGGGATCTCCCTCCTCACCGCGATCGTCGGCGCGGTCGTGGGGGCGGCGGTCTGCTACGCGTTGCTCGGCCTCCCCGACACCGGCGTCATCCGCACGACGGTCGACGCGGCATCCGGCGTTCTCGCCCAGTTCGGCGGGGTCATGCTCGCCTTCGCGATGATCGCGACGATCGGCACGCAGGGGATCGTCACGCGCTTCCTGCGTGATGCCCTCGGCATCGACATCTTCGCCGACGGCGCGTGGATCTACGCCCTTCCCGGGCTCATCCCCGCCTACCTCGTCTTCCAGATCCCGCTGATGGTGATCACGTTCATGCCCGCCCTCGCCGCGCTCCGGCCGCAGTGGTTCGAGGCGCACCTCACCCTCGGCGGCACCCGCGGCGGGTTCTGGCGGCACGTCGGCTTCCCCGTGCTCGCTCCGTCGTTCCTCGCCAGCCTGCTGCTGCTGTTCGCCAACGCGTTCTCGTCCTACGCCACCGCTGCGGCGCTCGCGAGCCAGGGGTCGCAGATCGTGCCGCTGCAGATCCGGGCCGCGCTGACGAGCGAGACCGTCCTCGGCCGCGAGAACCTCGCCGGCGCCCTCGCGCTCGGCATGATCGTCGTCGTCGCCGTCGTGATGTGGCTGTACTCCCTCATCCAGCGTCGGACGGCGAGGTGGCAGGCATGAGAGGCATCGCCCCCTCACCGGTCGTCCGGTGGCTCATCGGCCTCGTCGTCGGGCTCGTCTTCGCGGTGCCCTTCGTCGCCACCTTCCTGTTCACCCTGTCTTCCCCCGCCGGCGGCGTGTACACGTTCGAGCGCTGGCTGTCGGTCTTCGATCCGGCGAACGCCGCGAGGTACGCGCCGATCTGGACGGGGCTCGGCAACTCGCTCGTCCTCGCCGCGGTGACGGTCCTGATCGTGCTGTTCCTCTTCACCCCGACGATGGTGCTCGTGGCGCTGAAGTTCCCGAAACTCCGGCGCGGGTTCGAGTTCCTCGCCCTCCTGCCCATCACGATCCCCGCCATCGTGCTCGTCGTCGGGCTCGCACCGATCTACCTGCAGATCGGTCGCACCCTCGGCACCGGCGCGTGGACGCTCGCCTTCGCGTACGGCATCCTCGTGCTCCCCTTCACCTACCGCTCGATCCAGGCCTCCATCGACGCCGTCGACGTGAAGACCCTGGCCGAAGCGGCACGAACGCTCGGCGCCGGCTGGTTCACCGTGCTCCTGCGTGTGATCGCGCCGAACCTGCGTCAGGGCCTGCTCGCAGCATCCCTCATCTCGGTCGCCGTCGTCCTCGGCGAGTTCACCATCGCGTCACTGTTGAACCGGCAGGTGCTGCAGACGGGACTGGTCGTCATCAACCGACAGGATGCGTACGCCGCGGCCATCTTCACGCTGCTCGCCCTCGCCTTCGCGTTCGTGCTGCTGCTCATCATCGGGCGCGCCGGCCGGATCGGCGCCTCCGTCGCCTCCCGCCCCGCTTCGCCCCGCCGCACCCTTCGAAGGAGCCGTTCGTGACCACCTCCGACACCAGCCCGCGCACTCTCCCCGCCACGGCCGACAACGCCCTCCTCGCCGAGGCGGGCACCGGCACCCGGGTCGAGCTGCGCAGCGTGGTGAAGGACTACGGCCCGACCCGCGTGCTGCACGGCGTCGACCTCGACATCGCGCCGGGTGAGTTCGTCTCGCTCCTCGGCCCCTCGGGATGCGGCAAGACCACAGCTCTCCGCGTCCTCGCAGGCCTCGAGCGGGCGACCGAAGGGCACATCCTGCTCGGCGGCAGCGACGTGTCATCCGTCCCCACCAATAGGCGCGACATCGGCATGGTCTTCCAGTCGTACTCGCTCTTGCCGCACCTGCGGGCGCTCGAGAACACCGCGTTCGGGCTGCGCCGACGGGGGGTGGGGAAGAAGGATGCCGCGGCGCGCGCGGCCGACGCGCTCGACCTCGTGGGGCTCGGGCATCTGGCCGACCGTTTCCCCCACCAGCTCTCGGGCGGCCAGCAGCAGCGCGTGGCCCTCGCCCGCGCCCTCGTCACCGAGCCGCGGGTGCTGCTGCTGGACGAACCGCTGTCGGCCCTCGACGCGAAGGTGCGGGTGCAGCTGCGCGACGAGATCCGCCGCATCCAGCTGCGCCTGGGCATCACCACGGTCTTCGTCACCCACGATCAGGAGGAGGCCCTGGCCGTCTCCGACCGCATCGCGGTGATGAATGCCGGTCGCATCGAGCAGATCGGCACTCCGGAAGACCTGTACCTCCGGCCGGCGACACCGTACGTCGCGGCGTTCGTGGGGGTGTCGAGCGTCGTGCCCGGCACGGTCGCCGTCACCGGCGACGCCGTCGAGGTGTGGGGTGTGCCGCTGCCGCTGCGCCTCATCGAGGGTGCCGCTCCTTCCGCGGGCGAGGTCGAGGTGTTCCTGCGGCCCGAGAACGTGCGACTCGCCGCGGCGGACGAGGCAGGGGTCGACGCGGTGGTGCAGGAGAGCACCTTCCTCGGGAATTCCCGGCGCACCCTCGTGCACACCGCCGACGGGTCGCTCGTGCAGGTGCAGCACCCGGTGGCAGAGCGGGTCCAGTTCGGCGACCGGGTGCGGATCGCCTTCGCGTCGGAACCGGTGGTGGTGCGACCACGGGCGTGAGGTCAGCCGCCGGCCGGTGAGCGGATGCGGGGATCCCATCGGCCTGTCGCCTAAGGTGGTCGTTCCGCCGACTACCCGAACGGAGGGCCCTCTCATGTGGCAGGAATGGTTGCAGTTCGCCATCGCGATCGCCGTTGCGGTGATCGGAGCCATCGCCGTCGCCCTGATCGTCACCGGCGCGATGCGCCTCTTCGTCCGGAAGCGGCAGTGGCCGGCATCCCTCATCACTCGCGCGCGCCGGCCGTTCCGCGCGTTCGTCCTGGTGATCGCCCTGTGGATCGCTATCGCCGTGACCTTCCCCGATCCGGCGTGGAAACCCGCGCTCAACCACGCGATGACGATCGTGACGATCATCGTCGGGGCGTGGCTCGTGGGGGCGCTGGTGCTTTTCCTCTCCGACCTCGCTCTCGGTCGATACCGCATCGACGTGCCCGACAACCGCGTCGCGCGGCGGATCCGCACGCAGACGCTGATCCTCCGGCGCCTCGCCATCGCGATCATCGTGGTGCTCGCGGGCGGGGCGATCCTGCTGACCTTCCCCGAGGTGCGCGCGGTGGGGGCGAGCGTGCTGGCGTCGGCCGGTATCGCGTCGGTCATCGCGGGACTGGCCGCTCAGTCGGTGCTGGCGAACATGTTCGCGGGCATCCAACTCGTCTTCAGTGAGGCGCTGCGCGTCGATGACGTGGTGGTCGTCGAGGGCGAATGGGGCCGGGTCGGTGAGATCACGCTCAGCTACGTGGTGCTCGACCTGTGGGACGAACGGCGCCTGGTGCTGCCGTGCACGTACTTCACCACGACGCCCTTCGAGAACTGGACCCGGCAGGGCAGCGCGCTTCTCGGAGCCGTCGAGCTCGACGTCGACTGGCGGGTGTCGCCCTCCAGGATGCGCGACCAGCTCACCCGCGTCGTCGCGGACAACGACCTGTGGGACGGACGCACCGCGGTGCTGCAGGTCACCGATGCCGTCGCCGGCTTCGTGCGAGTGCGCATCCTCGTCTCGGCCGTGGACGCCCCCACCCTGTTCGACCTGCGCTGTGCCGTCCGCGAGGCGATGGTCACCTGGATGCAGCGGACCATGCCCACCGCGCTTCCGACCCAGCGGGTGCTCCTCACCGAGGCCGAAGGCGAGACCGCCGAAGCCGAAGAGCCGCGCCCCGACACCGGCGGGCTCTTCACCGGGAGCGCCGAGGCCGTCGAGCGCGCGAGCGCGTTCACGCAGGCGATCCCCGTCGTCGGCGCGACGGCCGACGGTGCCGACGACGGAGACCCAAGGAGCTGAGTCAGGACTGCTTGGCTTCGCGGAGCGCCGTGCTGAGGCGATCGGCCGACACCCGCCAGTAGGTGTGGAGCCGCCCGTCGATGAGCACGACGGGGATCTTCTCCCACCATTCGGCGTGCAGCGCGGGGTCATCGACGATCGAGCGGTGCTCGACGATGACCTCATCCTCGGGGAAGTCGGCGACCACGGCCTCGACGACGCCCTGCGCGACATCGCACAGGTGGCAGTCGGGCTTTCCGATGACGGTGAGGGTGGTCACATCCGCCATTTTACGGCGGTGTGGGAGGGGCGGGGCGGTCGACGGAGCGGATGCCCCGGAGCGGCGTCACCCGCACCGCGGCGTCAGCGCTCGAGCGGGAAGCCCGCCTCGGCCCACGCCGTCGTGCCGCCCTCGACGTTGGTGGCGTCGTAGCCGCGCGCCTCGAGCACCTCGACGACGCGCGCCGAGCGCCCGCCCAGGGCGCAGACGACGCGGAACGGCCCGTCGGGCAACTCGTCGATCCGCTCACCGAGTGTCGACATCGGCAGGTTGACCGCGCCGGGCACGCGCCCTTCGGCGAACTCGTGCTCCTCCCGGACGTCCACGAGGGGGAGGTCCGGGTTCTGCTGCAGTTCCTGAACGGTGATCGTCTTCATGCTTCCTCCGAACGCCGGATGACGGGGCGGACCGCGCGACCAACACGAAGCGCCCGTCCATCGGACAGGCGCTCGGTGTCGGTGCCGCTTACTTCTTGTTGCGGCGCTGGTGGCGAGTCTTGCGAAGCAGCTTGCGGTGCTTCTTCTTCGCCATGCGCTTGCGGCGCTTCTTGATGACTGAACCCACGGAAACCTCACTATGTCGGGGTCTGATCGCACGGGCATGCGCGATCGGGAACGGGCAAAAGCGGAAAATGCCTCGGGTCAGTCTAGCCGACGTCGGCGATCGGCCGCTGCAGGGCCTCGGTGACGGCCGATTCGGGCACCCGGTAGCTGCGTCCGAACCGGACAGCGGGGAGCTCTCCGGCATGCACGAGGCGGTAGACCGTCATCTTCGACACCCGCATGAGCTCGGCCACCTCGGCGACGGTGAGGAAGCGGACATCCGGCAAATCAGCCACGGTGCCCCCTTCCGGCGCTCGGCTCGCCTTTTGCAGTTCTGCTGGGCCTACTTTATGGGGTCGCCGCGACGCGTGTAAACCCGTGTGACTGATGAGATCCGCGCGGCGGCCCCGTCGCCCCGGTGGACCGGGATGCTCAGCGTCCGGGCAGCTTCTTCAGCGCGTTCGCGACGGCGTGCTGAGCGGATGCCGCCGCCCGCCCGACGAGCTCCGCCGCGTGCGCCGCGGGCTCGGGCAGGGAGATCAGCGCGGCGGCGTCGGCGGCGACGAGCTCAGGGGTGTCGAGGAAGGGCACGAGCCAGTCATCGATCTCGTCGAGGGGCGCCGCCAGCAGGCTGTAGTAGCGGTGCTGGCCGACCTCGCGCACCGAGACGAGGTGCGCCTCGCGCAACACCTTCAGGTGCTTCGAGACCGTCGGCTGGCTGACACCGAGGGCACTGACGATCTGCGACACGCTCGTGCCGTTCTCACCGGCGGTGGAGCGATCGAGCAGGAGCCTGAGGATGTCGCGTCGCGTCCCGTCTGCGATCACGTCGAAGATGTCCGCCATGGCATTAGGTTAGTGCCGCCCAGCGGCGGAGTACCATGACTGAGGTTTTCTCGGCGAAAGGGGCGGCGCATGCCGACGGGCCAGGCACGTGCGGCGTGGCGTCGAGTCCTCGCCGTCGGCGAACGCGCCTGGGACGCGCTGCGCAACCTCACCACGTCCTCCCCCGCACGCTTCGCCGTGCTGGTGTTCGCGTCGCTGATCCTCGTCTTCACCGCGCTCCTGTCCCTGCCCGCGGCGACCTACGGCGAGCGGCTGTCGTTGGCTGACGCGCTGTTCATGGCGGTGTCGACGATCTGCGTCACAGGTCTGACCACTGTCGACATCGCCACGACCTTCACCCCCCTCGGCCTGGTGATCATCTTCATCGGTGTCAACATCGGCGGCATGGGCGTGCTCACGCTCGCCTCGATCCTCGGCCTGATCATCTCCAAACGACTGGGACTGCGCGCCAAGCTCATCGCCGCCAGCGACACCAACCCGCTCCGCAGCCACGGCGGACCCGTCAACGAGGGCCAGGCGGTGCGGCTCGGCGAGGTCGGCCAGCTGCTGCGCACCGTCGCCCTCTCGACACTCCTGATCGAAGCGGCCGTCGCGATTGCGCTGTGGCCGGCGCTGGTGTTCGCCGGCGTCGGCCCGCTCGAGGCCCTCTGGGAGGCGCCGTTCTATGCGGCGATGGCCTTCACCAACACCGGGTTCACCCCCAACGTCGGAGGACTCGAGCCGTTCGCCGACGACTACATCCTGCTGACGATCCTGATGATCGCGGTCTTCCTCGGCAGCATCGGCTTCCCCGTCATCTACGCCCTCTGGAAGAACGTCTGGCACGTCAAGGCCTGGTCGCTGCACACCAAGCTGACTCTGATCACGACGGCGGTGCTGTTCGTCGCCGGCGCCGCGGCCTTCCTCACGCTCGAGTACGACAACCCCGGAACCTTCGGCTCGATGGACGCCTGGGACACCACGTTCCAAGCCTTCTTCCTTTCGGCGATGACACGCTCCGGCGGGTTCTCGGTCGTCGACATCGGCGAACTCAACGGCTCGTCGCTCGTGGTCGGGTCGATGCTCATGTTCGTCGGCGGAGGTTCCGCGTCCACGGCGGGCGGCATCAAGGTCACGACCTTGGCCGTCCTGGCTCTCGCGGTCTGGTCGGAGGCGAAGGGCCGCCAGTCGGTCGAGGTCTTCGGGCGTCGCATCCCCAGCGACGTGCAGCGCGTGGCCCTGTCGGTCGTGGCGTGGGGCGCGACGATCGTCGCTCTGTCGACGATCACCATCGCGCAGATCACCAAGGCACCGGTCGACGAGGTGCTCTTCGACGTCATCTCGGCGTTCGGCACCGTGGGCCTGTCGACCGGCCTGACGATGGAGCTTCCCGACTCCGCCGTGTACGTCCAGGCGCTCACCATCTTCATGGGCCGCATTGGTACAGTGACACTCGCCGCGGCCGTGGCCGCGTCATCCCGTTCGCAGCTCTACTCGCTGCCCGTGGAAAGGCCGATCGTTGGGTGATCGCATCAGGGGGGACGCGCCCGTCCTCGTCATCGGGCTCGGACGCTTCGGCGCCGCCTGCGCCGGCGAGCTCGACCGACTCGAGCGAGAAGTCCTCGCGATCGACGAGAGCCTCGAGCTCGTGCAGAAGTGGTCGGACCGGGTCACCCACACCGTCCAGGCCGACGCGCGCAACATCGATGCACTGAAGCAGATCGGCGCGCAGGACTTCCAGGTCGCCGTCGTCGCGGTCGGGTCGCTCATCGAGGCATCCGTCCTCATCACCGCCAACCTCGTCGACCTGAAGGTGCCGCAGATCTGGGCGAAGGCGGTCTCGCAGTCCCACGGCAAGATCCTCGCCCGCGTCGGCGCGAACCACGTCATCTACCCCGAGCGCGAAGCCGGCGAGCGCGTCGCCCACCTCGTCAGCGGACGCATGCTCGACTTCATCCGCTTCGACGACGATTTCGTGCTGGCCAAGATGTACCCGCCGAAGTTCATCCGCGGCGTGGGCCTGAACGAATCGGGCGTGCGCACCAAGTACAACGTCACCGTCGTCGGGGTGAAGAGCCCCGGCAAGCCGTTCCGCTACGCCGAGGCCAACACGGTCGTCACCAACCACGACCTCATCATCGTCTCGGGCACCAACTCCGACATCGAGCGGTTCGCGGCGCTCGACCGCTGATGGGGATCGTCCCCAACTCCTGCAGAACTCCGCAAGAATCGGCTGAAACCCGTGTGGAACCGGTTGCAACGGCGCCGCGGCGCACGGTTTGCAGGAGTTAGGCACGCGCCGGACTCGTCAACCCGGTGGCAGGTGTCGCGGGGTGGGGCCAGAATGCCCGCATGACCGACAGACAGCAGACGGATGCCGCGGCGCGCCGCTTCATCGACAGCTACCTCATCGCCTGGCGCTCGAATGAGCCCGACGACATCCGGGCCCTCTTCACCGAGGACGCCGTGCTGAGGTTCGAGCCGTGGACGACGGCGTTCACCGGTCACGACGCGATCGTCGCCGAATGGCTGCGACGACGGGACGAACCCGACTCGTTCACCTTCACCTGGGACGTGGTGGGCATCGACGGCGACCGCGCGTTCATCCAGGCGGAGACGGCGTACACGGGTGGCCGGAGCTACAGCAACCTCTGGGTGATCGACCTCGCCGAGGACGGCCGGGCTCGGTCGTTCGTCGAATGGTGGATGGACCGCTCGAAGACCAGTTGATCCGCGCGGCGGTCAGCGCAGCTGCGCGAACGACTCCACGCGCTGGGTCGGTCCGACGATGAGGATCGCGTCGCCGTCCCCGACGACGGTCTGCCCGTCGGCGTTCTGCCACTCATGACCCGCGCTTTTGAACGCGGTCACGGTTATGCCGTGCGTCTTGCGGATCGAGGTCTCCCCCAGCGGCACCCCGCGGATGAAGGCGGGCGGCGCGATCTTGGCCAGGGCGTACCCCGGCTCGATCTCGAGGTAGTCCATCGCGGCGCCTCGGACGAGGTGCGCGACTCGCCGCCCCATGTCGTTCTCGGGGAAGACGACCCGGTGCACGCCGAGCTGGGAGAGGATGCGGCCGTGCTGGGCGTTCTCGGCTTTGGCCCAGATGACCGGCACCTTCAGGTGAAGCAGCAGCGACGCGGTGAGGATCGACGCTTCGATGTCGTGCCCGATCGAGACCACCACCCGGTCGAACTGGTCGACGGCGAGCTGGCGGAGGACCTCCTCCTTCGTCGCGTCCGCGCGCACCACCTGGGTCAACACGCCGTTGAACGACTGCACGATCTCTTCGTCGCGATCGATGCCGAGCACCTCGGTGCCGGTGAGCATGAGCTCCTCAGCCAGAGCGCTGCCGAAGCGGCCGAGGCCGATGACGGCGACGGAGTCGGCCTCGGCGATGCGCCGGGACGTGTCGCTGAAGAGCGAGAACTTAGCCAATGGCGGGCCTCTCTTTCGGAAGTTCGTAGAGCACGCGCCGCTCGCGCAGGGCGAGGGCGGTGCCGAGCGTGAGCGGTCCGATCCGGCCGAGGAACATCAGGATCACCAGGATGACCTCGGCGGCCGGTGGCAGCGTGCCAGTGATGCCCGTCGACAGCCCCACCGTGCCGAACGCCGACACCGCCTCGAAAAGGACGCGGTCGAAATCGAGGTCCGTGATGAGCATCAGCGCGATGACGGCCGTCATGATCGCGGCGATGGCCATCAGCACCACCGCGATCGCCTGCCGGTGCACCGCCCGCGACAGCCGCTTGCCGAAGACGTTCACGGCCCCCTCGCCGCGGAGCTCGGTGAGCAGGATGAAGAAGAGCACCGCGAAGGTGGTCACCTTGATGCCGCCGGCGGTGCCGGCTGGCCCGCCGCCGATAAACATCAGCACGTCCATGCCGACCCAGGTCTCGTCGCGCATCAGGCCGATGTCGACGGAGTTGAATCCCGCGGTGCGGGTCTGGACCGAGTGGAAGAACCCGATCAGCAGACGCGACATCGGATCGTAGGCGCCGAGGGTGTCGGGGTTCGACCACTCCAGCGCGGTGATGAAGATCCATCCCGCGACGAGGAGCACCGCGGTGGCCCAGAGCACGATCCGGGTGTTCATGCTCCAGTGCAGGGGTCGGCGCCACTCCCGCCGCAGCTGCATGATCACGGGGAACCCCAGACCACCGAGGATGACCGCAGCGCAGATGGGCAGGCAGATCCACGGGTCGGCGGCGAAGCCGATGAGGTTGTCGGTGTACAGCGCGAAGCCGGCGTTGTTGAACGACGACACGGCGTGGAACAGCCCGTGCCAGGCCGCCTCGCCGGGCGAATAGGCGTACCCCCAGAGGAAGCGTGCGAAGAGGAAGACGAAGACGACAGCTTCCACGGCGAGGGAGATCAGCACGATCCCGCGGATCGCAGTCCGCACGTCGGCGAAGCCGACGGCGCGGGATTCCGCGGCGGCGTTCAACCGCGACCGCACGCTCACCCGACGAGCCAGTACCAGGCCGATGAGCGTCGCCATGATCATGATGCCGAGACCGCCGAGCTGGATCAGCAGCATGATCACCACCAGTCCGAACCCGCTCCAGTGCGTCGCGGTGTCGACCACGGTGAGCCCGGTCACCGCGACCGCGGAGGTCGCAGTGAACAGTGCGTCGTAGAAGTCCGTCCACTCGCCCCGTGCTGACGAGATCGGCAGTGCCAGCAGTCCGGTGCCCGCGAAGATCGCGCCGGCGAAGCCGAGCGCGACAGCCTGCGGCGGCTGGAGACGGATCCGGCGGCCACGGCGGGTGGGCGCGGTGACGCGGGTCGACACGGCTGTGTAGCCTACGCCGTTCCGCAGAGCGCGGCGATGACGCGCCGAGGCGGGACCCTCACGCGCCGGCGGCGAGCTCCTTCGCCCGCGCGAGCGCGGCGTCGGTGGCGCGGGTGAACACCTCGTCGAGGCGTGCCTCCTGCAGCACGGCCACGGCCCGCTCGGTGGTGCCCTTGGGGCTCGTGACGCGGCGCCGCAACTCGGCAGGGTCTTCCCCGGTCGCCGCGAGCAGCGCCGTCGCGCCGGCGAAGGTCTGCTCGACCATCACACGGGCGTCCCCCTCGGCGAAGCCCTTGCCGATCGCCGCGCGCGTCAGCTGCTCGATGAGGAGGAAGACGTACGCCGGCCCCGACCCCGAGATCGTCGACAGCGCGTCGATCTGCTCCTCGGGCAGTTCGATCACGGTCCCCACGGTCTCGAAGAGACGGCGGATGACGCGGGTATCGTCCTCGCTCGCCCGGTTCCCCGCCGCGAGCCCGGTGACGGCCTTGCCGACGAGCGCCGGTGTGTTCGGCATGGAGCGGAACACGGCGACATCCGTCCCCAGGATCTGCTCGAACGTGGCCAGTGTCACCCCGGCCGCGAGGCTCACCACGATCGTGCCGGGGCGCAGGTGCGGGCCGATCTCATGCAGGAGGTCGGGCACCATTGCGGGCTTCACCCCGACGAGGACGATGTCGGCCTTCGCCGCCGCCCGGGCGTTGGCGTCGGGCTCGTCCTCGAGGGCGAGACTCGTCACCGACGGGACGGATGCCAGCTCCTCGGCCTTCGCACGGGAGCGGTTGGTCGCGATGATCCCTTCCGTGGCGAGCGCCGACGCCGCGACACCGCGGAGAACCGCTCCTCCCATCGACCCTGCTCCGAGAACGGCGATGGACGGCAGTGTGAAGTCGTCGGTCATCCCGCCATCCTACGAACCCACCCCGACGCGCCCGAGGCCCCGGGCTATAGTCGAGACGGCGGGGCGTGGACGCCCCGGGCGAGAAGGAGACTGCGATGATCACGCCCCCGAATTCGCTCTTCGACGGCATCAGCTCACGAATCATCGACACGCCCGACGTGGCGATCAACATCCTCGAACGCCGCGGTGACGACCCCGAGACGACACCTCAGAAGACGGTGGTCCTGGTGCACGGGAACGTCTCGTCGGCACTCTTCTGGCAGCCCACCATGCTCGATCTGCCGAGCGATCTGCGCGTGATCGCCATCGACCTGCGGGGTTTCGGCGGCAGCGAGCACACCCCCGTCGACGCCACGCGGGGTGTCCGAGACTTCAGCGACGACATCTTCGCCGTCCTGCAGGTTCTCGGCCTCCCCACGGCGCACTTCGTCGGCTGGTCGATGGGCGGCGGTGTGGTCATGCAGTACGCCCTCGATCATCCCGTGCTGAGCCTGACCCTTCAGGCCCCCGTCTCGCCGTACGGCTTCGGCGGCACCCGCCGCGACGGCTCGCGGCTCACCGGCGACGACGCCGGCTGCGGCGGCGGCGGGGCGAACCCCGACTTCGTCGAACGCCTCATCTCGCATGACACCGGCGACGCGGCCCAGACCTCCCCTCGCAGCGTCTTCCGCGCCGCCTACGTCGCCCCGGGCTTCACCACGCCCCACGAAGACGTCTTCGTCGAGTCGATGCTCACCACCTCGACCGCCGAGGGCAACTACCCCGGCAACTCGGTGCCGAGCAAGAACTGGCCGGGCTTCGGCGCGGGACACCTCGGGGTGCTCAACACCATGGCCCCGAAGTACTTCGACGTCTCGGGCATCGTCGACCTCGACGACAAGCCGCCGGTCCTGTGGATCCACGGCAGCGTCGACGCGATCGTCGCCGACGGGTCGTTCTACGATTTCAACCACCTCGGCGCCCTCGGGATCGTCCCCGGCTGGCCGGGGGCCGACGTCGCCCCCGCCCAGGAGATGATCTCGCAGACCCGCGACGTGCTGAAGACCTACAAGGCAGGCGGGGGCGATGTCACCGAGATCGAACTCGAGGGCACCGGTCACGCCCCGCACCTCGAGCGGCCCGACGAGTTCCGTCGCGCCCTGCTCCTGACGATCGGCTACACCGGCGATCGCCCCGATGCGCCGCCCACCGAGGCGATCGTCATCCGCTCGGCCGACTGACCGTCTCGACATTCGAGCCGCCACGCAATGGAGTACTGCGTCTTCACCGAGCCCCACCTCGGTGCGAGCTACGACGACCAGCTCGCCTTCGCCCAGGCCGCCGAGCGCCACGGGTTCCATGGGTTCTTCCGCTCCGACCACTACCTGAACGGGCGAGACGAGGGCCTGCCCGGGCCCACCGATGCCTGGACCACCCTTGCCGGGCTCGCCCGTGAGACGAGCCGCATCCGCCTGGGCACCCTGGTCTCCCCCGTCACCTTCCGCCACCCCGGCGTGCTCGCCATCCAGGTCGCGCAGGTCGACGCGATGTCGGGCGGCCGGGTCGAGCTCGGGCTCGGTGCAGGGTGGTTCGAGCGTGAGCACGAGGCGTACGGGATCCCCTTCCCCAAGAACCGATTCGACCTTCTCGAGGAACAGCTGCAGATCGTCACCGGGCTCTGGGAGACTCCGGTGGGCCAGAGCTACAGCTTCGCGGGTGAGAACTACGTATTGGTGGATGCCCCTGGTCTGCCCAAACCGGTGCAGCAGCCGGTGCCCGTGATCATCGGCGGCGCCGGTCGACGGCGGACCCCCGAGCTCGTCGCGCGCTTCGCCCGCGAGTACAACGTCGGCTTCCCCACGGACGCGCAGATCGCCGAGCGCCTCGGCAACCTCCACGCCGCCTGCGAGCGGGTCGGCCGCGACCCCGCGACCGTGCGCCTGTCGGTGGCGATGTCGGTGATCGCCGGCGCCGACGACGCCGAGGTCGTACGCCGCGCGGGCCGGCTCGGGAAGACGCTCGACGAGGTGCGCGACGGGGTCAACCTCGTCGGCGGGCCCGACGAGATCGGCGAGCGCATCGAGCGCTGGCGCTCGTTCGGCATCGAGCGCGTGTACTTCCAGTTCCTCGACAACCAAGACGTCGCGCACGTCGACTACGTGGGCGAGGCGGTGCTGCCGGCGCTGCCGCGGTGAGCGACAGCCGCGCGATTCAGCGCCGCGCGGCGAAGAACTCCTGCAGGAGCGCCGCGGCCTCCTCGGCACGGACGCCCCCGACGACCTCGGCGCGCACCGGCAGTCGCCGGTCGCGCAGCACATCGTGCACCGACCCGGCCGCGCCGGCCTTCTCGTCCCACGCACCGAACACCACGCGGCTCACATGCGACTGCAGCGCCGCGCCGGCACACATCACGCACGGTTCGAGCGTGACCACGAGCGTGCAGCCCGCGAGATTCCACGAGCCTCGGGATGACGCGGCCGCGCGCAGCGCGACCACCTCGGCGTGAGCGGTGGGGTCCCCGGTGGTCTCGCGCAGATTCCTTCCCTCGCCGATGACGTGCCCCGTGGCATCCGTCACCACCGCCCCGACGGGTACCTCGCTCTCGGCCGCAGCCTCGGCGGCGAGCGCAAGCGCGCGCATCATCGCGACGTCGTCGGCGGGGTCGGGCTGCACACCTCCAGCGTACGGACCGACAGCCGCGCAGCGGATACCCTGGGATCCATGCGCCTCCACGTCGCCGACCACCCGCTCATCACCCACAAGCTCACGGTGCTGCGTGACAAGACGACCTCGTCGCCGGTGTTCCGGCAGCTGACGGAGGAGCTCGTCACCCTTCTCGCCTACGAGGCGACCCGGTCGGTGAGGGTCGATCCCATCGAGATCCAGACCCCGGTCTCTCTGACGATGGGCGTGAAGATCAGCGAGCCGCGCCCGATCGTCGTGCCGATCCTCCGCGCCGGTCTCGGAATGCTCGAGGGCATGGTCAAGCTCCTTCCGACCGCCGAGGTGGGCTTTCTCGGCATGGTGCGGAACGAAGAGACCCTCGAGCCCACGACCTACGCCGAGCGTCTGCCCGACGACCTCTCCGACCGGCAGTGCTTCGTGCTCGACCCGATGCTCGCGACCGGCGGGTCGCTGGGTGCGGCCGTCGAGTTCCTCTTCACACGGGGGGCGCAGGACGTCACCGCCATCTGCCTGCTCGGCGCACCCGAAGGGGTTGCCGCGATCGAACGTCAGGTCGGCGACAAGGATGTCACCCTCGTGCTCGGCGCGCTGGATGAGCGGCTGAACGAGAAGGGCTACATCGTGCCCGGCCTCGGTGACGCGGGCGACCGCCTGTACGGCACCGTCTGACGGGATTGCCCGACCCGTCTCGCGTGCGGGCATCGCCGCGATTTCCCGCGCCCTGAGACGAATGTGGCGCGGTATCCGCCCCTCGCCGAACGGACACCGCGCCTGCGCCTTGCGGCGCGAATCCAAGCGTATGACGGGGGCGATTCGGGTTTTCAGGGGGTTGACATCGGCCCTCCGAATGGCTAGCCGGACGGACCCTGTCAGTCGGGGATGACAGGCTCGGTCGGAGGCTTCCGACCGGTCTCCTGCTCCCAGAACTCGAGCTGCTGCGTGAGGGCTTTGGCGAGCTCGAACACCTGCTCCGGAGGGATGCGGATGCGGCTGACGACGCGGGCCGGCACCACCGTGCGACGCTCCCCCGTCTCGGGGTCGGTCTCGTCGTGCGGCGGCTGGGCGAGGGTGAGGAAATCCATCACGAACACCGTCGAGCTGTGCCAGACGTTGGCGAAATCGGCGTAGTTGCCGCCGATCAGGTCGGGCGGCAGATCGATCTCGAATTGACGGGGCACCTGGTCGGACATGCGGCAGTTCCTCCTCGCCGGGGGGATGGTGTGGCGTCTGGCGAGTCTATTGGGCGGCCATCGCGGGCTGAACGGGGTTGCGCGCGGCCGCGCCGTCGCCCGATGCGTCGGATGCGGACGGCTGGGCACCGACGAGGCGCGCGAAACCGCTCAGGCGCGCGACGCCCTCGGGGGTGCGCGGCAGGTCGTCGAGGAGTCCGGGTGAGTAGACGAGGTACGCGGTGTGCATCGCCCGTGAGATGGCGACGTTCAGCCGGTTGCGCAGGAGGAGGAACTCCAGGCCCCGGGGCGCGTCACGCCCGGAGGATGCCGCGAGCGACACGATCGCCACCGCCGCCTCCTGTCCCTGGAACCTGTCGACGGTGCCGACCGGCACGTCGTCGAACCCGGCGGCCGCGAGCGCCTCTTCGACCAGCACCTGCTGGGCGTTGTACGGGGTGACGACGATGATGTCTTTCGCCACGAGGGGGCGCGCGGGCGTCAGCGCAGCGCCGCCGGTGTCGTCGATGTCGATGCCGGTCCACTCCCGCCCGACGAGGTCTCGGACGAGGTCGACGACGATCGCCGCCTCCTCCGGCGACCGGGTGGCGTTGCCCCGGTGACGAAGCGGCAGCGGGTGGAGGCCCGGCGCGATCCCCTGGAGGGCCCGCATGGCCGTCGCGGGCTGCGCGGCGAGTTCACCGCGATACGACAGATCGGAGACGGCACGCGCGACGGCGGGGTGCATCCGCCACGACCGGGCGAGGAAGAAGCCGAAGGCGGGCGGGATCACGTCGGCTCCGTCCATGACCCACCCGAGCGCGGAGGTGTCGACCGGCTCGGGGTGGGTGCCCTGACTCACCTGCGGCAGCTGTTGCGGGTCCCCGAGGAGGAGCAGGCGGGATGAGGCGAGCGAGACCGCGATCGTCGACGCGAGCGAGAACTGCCCGGCCTCGTCGATGACGAGGAGATCGAGGCTGCCGCGCGGGATGCGCCCCTCATGGGCGAAGTCCCACGCGGTGCCGCCGACGACGAATCCGGATGCCGCATGCTCGGCCGTGAAGGCTGCGACTCCGTTCTTGGGAATGGGCGTGAACCGCACCCGCTCCGCGTCATCGGGCTTCTTCAACGCCTTGCCCACGTGCTGCGGGGCCACGCCCGCGGCCACGATCCGGTCGAGCATGTGCTCGACGACCGCGTGCGACTGGGCAACGACACCGACCTTGTAGCCGTGCTCGGCGACGAGGCGGGCGATGACGTGCGAGCCGACGAAGGTCTTGCCGGTGCCGGGCGGTCCCTGCACCGCGAGGTAGCTGCGGTCGAGATCGAGAAGGGCGGCGGTGATGTCGCCGATGTCGTCGCCGCCCTGCGGCGGCAGCGCTCCGGCACGCGTGCGGGGCGGGCGACGCAGCAGGATGTCGGTGGCGGGGTCGTACGGAAGCTCGGGCGACGCGGCGACGACGGCGTCGGCCCATGCGTCGATCGCGGTCTGCTGGTTCATCGCCCGCGGCGGCGCGGCGGGCGTGAGGGCGATCGGCAGCTCGGTCCAGGTCTCGCCGTCGATGGCGAATTCCTCCACGATCGCGCCGTCGTCGAGGGTCTCGATGACGGTGACGCGGTGATCGGCGTGGATCCAGCGTGGCTTGTCGGCGAAGGGGAACGACACCGGCAGCTCGTAGAGCGCGAACGGGTCGCTGCCCTCGCTGATGCGTGTGCCGGGCGCGAGTTCGCCGCGCAGCTCGAGGCGGCGACGCAGGGTCCGCTTTCCCTCCTCCTGATACCAGTCGGTGACGACGTGGCAGCGCGAGGAGTCGAGCATGACGACATCCCGCGTCTCCTCCCACACCGACGCGGGCTCGCGCAGACGGAGGAAGTGGGTGGCCCAGAACGACTTGGCCTCGCGTGGGTAATAGTCGATCGCGGCCGCGCCGAGGCGGAGCGCGCGCGACTCCGGCGAGTCGGCGTCGCGCTGGGCGGCGAGGGCGTTCAGCCGGTCGGCGCGATCGGACGGGGTGTAGGCGTGCTCGTCGGGATCGGGATTCGGGGTGGGGCGCAGCTGCGCCTCACGGGCGCGGTCGACGAGCCAGTCACGCAGGCGCAGCGTCGAGACGCAGTCGTAGCGGTTGTAATCGGCCAGGTCGCTCAGGATGCGGGCGGCCTCTGCCGCAGCATCCGGGCCGTCCTGCTGAAGCGCTCGGGCCTGCACGTACTTGACGATCGAGTCGTCGCCCTTCTGCACGTCGCTCGTGCGCACCTCGTCACCCATGTAGAGCGGTTCGAGCTTCTTGATGGAGTACGAGCGCGAGCCGACGCGGAGGGCCCGCCGCACGATCGGATAGAGGTCGACGAAGACGCCGTCGCGAAGCAGCTGATCGACGTCGGACTCACGCACGCCGTAGCGCGCCGCCATGGCGAGCAGGTGCGTGGGCTCGTAGGGCGCGTAATGATAGATGTGCAGGTCGGGGTGGGTCTTGCGCCGGAGGGCCACCATGTCGAGGAAGCGCTCGAGCGCCTCCTTCTCCTCGGCGAACGAATGCGCCCACAGCGCCGAGTACTGCTCCCGCAGATCCACCCAGCCGAAGAGGTAGTCGATCCCCCAGGTGGTTCCCTCCCCCTCCGTGTAGAGCGGGTCTCCTTCGAAGTCGAAGAAGATGTCGCCCTGGCTCGGCCGCGGGAGCGCGCCGAGCGCCTGCGGCTGCACGACCTCGTAGTTCGGGATGTCGGAAGGCGAGCTGAGCTGCAGCCGCGCCTGGGTGCGCAGCAGCGCGATGGTGTCGGGATTCATCCCCGTCGGCGCGGTGCCGAGCCGCGCGAGGTCGTCGATCGTCTGGACGCCGGCCGCGCGGAGGCGTTCGCGCTGCACCGGCCGCATCCCTGCGACGAGAAGAAGATCGCCGGATGCCACGACTTCCAGGTCGCAGGTCGCGCAGCGGCCGCAGGCGACCACACCGAGGTCACCGCGCGGGTCGCCCCACGCGATCGGGTCGCCGGCCATCCCGAGGTCGAGGCGACGGTCGGCGATGAGCGTCTGCAGGCGGTCGCGTCGCAGCTGGAAGACGGGGAGGAGATCGTCGACCTCGTGGCTGCTGGTGGTGCCGTCGCCGAGCAGCAGTTCGACGCGGTCGGAGCGCGGAATGCCGAGCCGGTCGAGCTGGACGACATAGGCGGCGAGCTGCATGAGCGCGGTGACGCGGGCGTGACGGGCGAGCTTGGTGTCCTGCACGAGCCACGCGCCGAACTCGTCGCGGACGAGGAAGTCGGCGAAGCCGACGAAGTCGTGGGTGGCGAACGTCGCCTGATAGACGACGTCGGCATCGGAGTTCAGAGCCGCGTCGGTGAGCCGCACCGCCTCGGCGAGCGCCGCGGCGTCGGAGGAGCGCGTCTCGGGGATCTCGATGACACCGTCGCCGAACCGCTCCCGGTACCGGGCGAGGACGCGTCGTTCGTGCTCGCCGCCGAGCTCACCCGCGCGACGCAGCGTCGGGTCATCCGGCTCTTCGACGGGTGCGACGCGACCGAGCTTGGCGTCGATGGCGCGCAGCCACGCGAACTCGCATTCGGCGGCCGCTTTCAGGTCGCTCGCGCTCCAGACGATCCGGCCCTCGTCCTCGATGTACCGCAACGTTCCCTTCCCGACGCCCCGCCGCTCGGACCGTCCCCCCGACCCTAACCGGGGCCGCCGACGTCGTTCTGTGGGCGCTCGTGGGTCAGGCCTTCCCGCCCGACGTCACCCTCCCGCGCGACGGCCGCGCCTCACGCGCTCGATGGTCTCACCGGCCGCGACACCGACAAGAACCACCGCGGCCGTGATGGACGCCGTGAGTGCGTCGAGGAACGGGACAGCGAGAGCCGCGCCGCCGAGCACGGCGAGAGCGACCAGCCCGATGAGTTGAGCTCGCGACCAGCGTCGTTCGAGCACGCGACGGAAGAGCACCGTGCCGGCGAGAAAGAGGATCGGTGCGCCGAGGATCACGATCGTCGGCGCGAGGCCGCGCTGGTCGGGGCGTGCGAGCATCTCTTTGTCGCCCACGCTCATCAGCACGATGCCGGCGATGATCGGAAGATGCACCCAGGTGTAGGCGGTGCGAGCGAGCCTGGCCGGCTCGTCCGACGCTTCGATCGCCTCCGCGCCCACGCGTTCGCCGTGATCGAAGTAGATCCACCACGCGGCCGCGGCGGCGACGAACGCCGTCACCATCGCCGCGATGGATGAGGGGGAGGATTCCTTCTCCACGAACGTGAAGCCTGTGATCAGCAGTCCCTCACCGAGCGCGATGAGCACGAACAAGGCCGTGCGCTCGGCGATGTGCGGGCCGGAGAGATCCCAGGAGCGCAGGAGCACTTTGCCCCGTCCGGGGACGGGGAAACCGAGTACGGTGCCCAGCAGTTCGAGGGCGAGCGCGGCGGACCAGAACGGCAGCTGCCAGGCGAGAGGGAGAAGCGCGCCGGCGATCCACAACACCGCCCCGGCGACGGTCCAGAACAGCACGAAGGTGAAGTCGCGGGCGACCTGTCGGTCGTGACGGGCGGTCGCCCACACGATGAAACCCGTTCGCCCGACCTGGAGGACGACGTAAGCGATCGCGAACGCCCACGCGCGGTCGCCGAACGCCTCCGCGATCGAGACGCTCACCACGAGCGCCACGAACGCAAGCGCGATCACCGCCCCGCGGACCGGGAGCTTCACCGGGTCGAGCCAGTTCGTCACCCACGTGGTGGAGACCCATCCCCACCACAACGCGCACACCATGATGAGGCCCTCGAACGCACCCAGCAGCGTCTGGTTCTCATACAAGTAGGAAGACAACTGCGTCAACGCGACAACGAAGACCAGATCGAAGAAGAGCTCGACGTAGGTCACTCGATCCGCGCGCGCGGAATCCGTGGGTCGCACCACGTTCCGGGTCATCCCGAATGCCATGCGCTCATCCTGGCACCATGGCTCGACCCAGCGACGATCGACGTCAGCCCCGTCGGAGAGCTCGCCGAGGGCGACGTGATCGAGAGAGGTTTCCGGCCGGTTGTCGATTTCGCGGCCGGATGTTCGCTGTCCTTGTGACGGAGCCGGATCGGCCGGTCCGCTACCCAGTGCAGGAGGCACGTCCATGTCCCAGTTCGCGATCCTCATCTACGAAGACCCGACCTACTACGAGACCATGCCGCCCGAGGGATGGGCCCAGGTGGTCGACGCCCACAACACCTTCACCAGCCAGGTCGCAGAGCGGGGCGGAACGCTGACGGGCGGAGGTGCGCTCGCGCCCGTGACGACAGCGACCACCATCAAGGGCGGAACCGCGATGACCGACGGCCCGTTCGTCCGGAGCAGGGAGGCCCTCCTCGGCTACTACGTCGTCGAGGCGCGCGACCTCGACCATGCTCTCGAGATCGGAAAGCTGTGCCCCGCCACCGGCGGCGGCGTCGAGGTCCGCCCGATCGTCGACCCGACGGTGAACAACCCGTTCTGATCGCTCCTCGCCGCTCGTGTCGATTTCGGGCTTGCCCGTTCGCTGTAGGGGTGAAACGGTTCCCATAACGAAAGGACACGGTCGTGAAGTACGTCATCATGTTCACCACCACTCCCGAGCTCGACGCAGCGGCATCGCCTGAGCACCTCAACGACGCGTACGGCCGCACCTATGACTGGTTCGGCACGCACGGCGAGGTGATGACCGAGTCCGGCGCCCAGTTGCAGCCCGTCGCCACCGCGACCACCGTCAGGTACGGCAGCGAGGGGCCGGTGGTGGCCGACGGGCCCTTCTCAGAGGCCAAAGAGGTCATCGGCGGATTCCAGGTGATCGACGTGCCCGACCTCGACGCGGCGATCGCCATCGTCAAGACGTGGCCGCTCCTCGAGCTGCCCGGCGTTGCGGTCGAGATCCGACCGATCGTCACCTACTGAAGGCTGCAGAACGTCGTGAACGATCCGGATGCCGCGGCAGCGGAGACACACCGCGCCGCGGCATCCGATCATCTGCTGGCGAGAGTCATCCGAGAGGAGTCCGCGCGCATCGTCGCGGCCCTCACGAACTGGCTCGGGAGCCTCGACCTGGCAGAGGAGTCGGTCGCCGAGGCGATCGAGGAAGCCATTCGTCAGTGGCGAGCGCGTGGGGTTCCCCCCAATCCCGGTGCATGGCTGACACAGGCGGCTCGGCACAACGCGCTCGACCGTCTGCGGCGGGAGAAGCGGTACCGCGAAAAGCTCGTCCAGCTCGCCGATCAGGCCGTGACCGCACCGGTCACGGATCCGGGAAACGGCGAACCCGACGAGCGACTACCGCTCCTGTTCGGCTGCTGTCACCCCGCGATCTCGCCGGACGCGCAGCTCGCTCTGACGCTCCGGGCGATCTGCGGCCTCACGACCGCCCAGATCGCACGGGCGACGCTGGCCGCGGAATCGACGGTGGCGCAGCGCATTGTGCGAGCCAAGCGGAAGATCGTCGCCACCGGCATCCCCCTTCGGATCCCCGAGAGCTCGGAGCGCGGCGAACGACTGGATATCGTCCTGACCGTCATCTCGGTCATGTACAGCGAAGCCCACCTGGTCGCCGGCGGCGACGCTGCCGCAGACCGCGACCTCGCTGACGACGCGCTCTGGCTCGCGCGGGTTGTGGCACACGAGCTGCCGCGCGAGCCGGAGGCGCAGGGACTTCTGGCGCTGCTGCTGTTCCATCGAGCGCGCGAAGGCGCGCGGGCGGTCGATGGGGAACTCATCCTGCTCGCTGATCAGGACCGAACGCGGTGGGATCGTCAGCTGATCGCCGAAGCACAGTCCGTGCTCGAGAAGGCGGCGATGCTCCGGCGCCCGGGGCGCTGGCAACTGCACGCCGCGATCGCCGCCTGCCATTCCGATACGCGGGACGGTGAAGACACCGACTGGCCCCAGGTGCTCACGTTGTACGACATGCTGCTGGCCTACGACCACTCGCCGGTCGTTCGGCTGAACCGTGCGGTGGCGCTTGCCGAGGTCGACGGACCGCAGGCGGCACTGGACGAGGTGGATGCACTCGGAGACGCCCTCAGCGGATACCACCTCTGGCACGCCGTGCGCGCGCGCATGCTCCGGCAGCTCGGCCAGCGCGATGCGGCGATGGCCGAGGATCTGCACGCCCTCGAACTCACGGCGAACGACGCCGAGCGGCGCCTTCTCGCGGCGCGGGTGGATCGCGCGGGCGGCCTCGCTCAGCCCTGATGGAGCGCGCACTCGGCCGCGCCGTTCAGCCGGGGGCTGCCGCGCGCAGGCTCTCGACGATCTGCCGCTGCGCGTCGCGTCCGGCGCGCGTCGGAAGGAGCGGATAGACGTGCACCTGCCCGGCGACCTCGCAGAGTTCCAGCGGCACGCCTGCCGTGCGGGCCTTCACCGCCAGAACGTGCGCGTCCGGATTCAGTACGTCACGAGTCCCGGTGAAGACCGTGATCGGACCCAGTCCCGTCAGGTCCCCGAACAGAGGGCTGACCGCGGGATCGAGAAGGTCGAGGTCGCCGCGCCAGTGCTCGGCGAGGACCTTGCCTCCCGGGGTCGCGAGCCACGGGTCGGTCGGCTGCACGGCCGGGATGCGAGGGTTGCTCCACGTCAGATCCAGCGCAGGAGAGATGAGGAGGGTGCGGGGCAGCACCACCCCGGCGTCTCGAAGAGCGAGCGCCGTGGACAGGGCGATCTGGCCACCCGCCGAATCTCCGGCGAGGAAGGTCGCACCCCACCGGTCGATACTCCTCCTGACGAGCGCGGCAGTCTTGTCGCGAGCCTCGAGCGCGGCGCCGAACGGGATCAACGGGTAGATCGGAACCGTCACCGCCATGGATGCCTCGGCGGCGATCGCAGCCACGAGATGCCAGTGCTGGGGCGCGATCTCGTTGACCCATCCGCCGCCGTGCACGTAGACGACGGCCCCCCGCACTTGCGGCGGCACGATCGTGTACACCGGCCACCCGTCGACATGTTCCACGTCGACGCGAATGCCGGGTCGCAAGTGAGACGGCGGCCCGTACGGCTTCGGGCGCAACTCGCGCTCTCGTATGCGTCTCCTCGCGCCCTCGGCTGTCACGAAGGTGCGATTGGCGCGCATCAACCGAAGGACGACCGGCACCAACGCGTCAGGCAAGACAGGCGGCATCCCGCCAGGATCACACACCGTGGTGACCACGGCCGACATGCGCCCGCTGCCCCCGCAGCGGTCAGGCCTGCGCCTGCCCGTCCTCCTCCGGCTCGAAACTCGACCGCTCCCCCGTGTGACCGGCGGCGACGCCGTCCGGCTCGTCCGGAATCGTGCCGTCCTGCCCCAGCCCGCCCTTCTTCACGTCGCCCTCCGAGCTGTCGGAGCGCGCCGCATCCACCGTCGACTCCTCGGAGGGAGGCTCGTCGTCACCCAGCGGCATCTCGATGTCAGGTCCCTCGTAGCCTTCGTCTTCGGCGGCGACAGGGTCGTGGCCGTGCGATTCGTGAGTCATCATGAGCGCCTTCCTGTAGGTCACGTCCAGCGTCCACCCGTCCCGTCGCGAATGAGACGGGGTTGACAACCGCAGGCGCTCACCTGATGCAGCTTTCGTGGTCGCTCGGATCGAACCGCGGCGACGGAACCGTGACAAGGTCGATTCATGACCGCCACCGCAGACCCGAGCTCGTACGACCTCGACGCGCTGCGCTCGCGCGTCCTCCCCCACGACGACGGGACCGTCGACGACAGCATCCCCCGCCTTGCAGATGCCGACCCCGGGCTCTGCGCCGTCGCCCTCGCCCTGAAGGACGGCACCGTGCGCAGCAGTGACGACTCCGACGCGCCCTTCACGATGCAGTCGTCGGTGAAGCCCTTCCTCTTCGCCCTGGCCCTCCTCGACACCGACGGTGAGGCGCTGCACCGGGTCGGCATCGAGCCGACCGGCGAAGCGTTCGATGCGATCAAGCTCGAAAGCGGTACCGGACGTCCGCCGAACCCGATGGTCAACGCGGGCGCGCTGCTCACCGCCTCCCTCGTCGACGGCGGCGATGTCGAGGCCAGAACCGACCGAATCATCCGCGGACTCTCCGCGTTCGCCGGCCGACCCCTCGAGATCGACGAGCGCACCGCCGGCGAGGAGCGCGAGCACGGCGAACGCAACCATGCCCTCGCGCACCTCATGCGTTCCGAAGACACCCTCCACGTCACCGCCGATGACGCCGTCGAGGTCTACGGGAGGGCGTGCGCCGTGCTGCTCGACGTCGAGGCCCTCGCGGTGATGGGTGCCACCCTCGCCTTCGGCGGTGTGAACCCCGTGACGGGCGAGCGCGTCGTGCCCGCGCCGGTCGCGCGCGACGTCATCTCGGTCATGGCGACGTGCGGGGTCTACGACGGCTCGGGAACATGGATGCGACGCGTCGGCGTCCCCGCGAAATCCAGCGTCTCGGGAGCCATCGTGCTCGCCGCCCCCCGAATGCTGGGGGCCGCCGTCGTGAGCCCGCCCCTGGACGAGCAGGGCACGAGCGTGCGAGGGCGGATCGCCAGCGAGATGCTCAGCGACGACCTCGGGCTACACGTCTTCGCGACGTAGCGAGCGACGATTCGGGCCGCGGTCTTTGCATCGGCCTGATCGCAACCTCGCCGCATCCCGCGACAATGAGCGGATGGAGTACGACGTCGACGACGATCCCGGGCGAATTCAGACGGACGCCGTGTGGGCGTGGCTGTCGACCGAGGCGTACTGGGGTCGCCAGCGCACCCGCGCCGACGTGGAGACGCAGATCGCCGGCGCCTGGCGCGTGGTCGGTGCCTACCGCTCAGACACCGGCGAGCAGGTGGGCTTCGCGCGTGCCGTATCCGACGGTGTCACCTTCGCCTACCTCGCCGACGTCTTCGTGAACGCGGCACACCGCGGGAGTGAGCTCGGCAAACGGATCGTGCGACTCATGATCGACGAGGGGCCGGGAAGGGACTTCCGCTGGGTCCTTTTCACCGGCGACGCGCACGGCCTCTACGCCCAGTTCGGGTTCGAGGCGCCTGACGCCACGGCGATGGTCAGGCCGGCGCGGTGAATCCGGGAGAATCGAGCGTCGCGAGATAGCGACGCGTCATGTACGCCTGGAACCGGCGCGCCACCGGCCCGCCCAGCCAGGTGAACCACCGGCCCGGGCGCGAGAATGCGGTGATCGTGAAGACGACGTCGCCCGAGGAATCGAGCCGGAGCTCGAAGCGCTCCTCGCCGCGCTCGGGATGCCCGGGGAGCGTCCCGTAGGCGAAGCCACACGCATCGATCTCCCGCTCGGCCCACACCACCAGGCACGGGATCGGGAAGACGAACGGGCCGAGTCGCAGCCGCATCTCGACGCGTGTCCCCGCACGCAGCGGCGTCTCCGACATCCGCACCTCCGCACCGGCTCGGCGCTGCACCGCGCCGGCGAACAGCAGGTCGGCCGCGCGGTCGAAATCCACACGACCGTGCCCGATCACCCGCCGCAGGCGGGTGTGGTCGTAGCCGGCGGGGAGCGCGCCACCCGTCGCGCCGACCTCGGCATAGGTCAGGTCGTCCACGCCTCCACGCTAGGCGCCCGCGGGGCGCCGCGGCCCGGCATCCGCCCTTCCTCAGGTGCCCGTGCCCGGCTCGATCGGGAACCTCCGTCGCAGCACGAGTCGCTGCACAAGGGTCCACGCGACGGTGACGAGGAGGTAGAGCGCTGCGGCGAGGGGGACGAAGATCGCGACCACGGCGGTTCCGAACTGCAGGAACCCCGCCATTCGCGCGAGCGCCTCACCGCCGGGAACTTCCTCTGACGCCGCGACCTCGGGCCGGAAGAGCCGGCGTGTGACCTCGGCGATGAGAAGGATCAGCACGAGGACGACTCCGAAGACGAGAGCGGCCGACGCCGTGGCCGTGCCGCTCACGATCGATCCCGCAAGGCTCGCACCGAGCGGCACGCCGAACAGCTCCTCGCTGAGGAGCGCGTTCGGGTGCCCCGCGATCACCGGATAGAGGAACAGTGCGTAGACGACACCGACGATCGGTGCCTGCACGAGCACGGGGGCACAGCCGGCCAAGGGCGAGGCCTTCTCGTCGGCGTAGAGCTTCATCGTCTCGCGCGACATCCGCTCTCGGTCGTTCTTGTAACGCCGCCGGAGCGCTTGCAGCTTCGGCGCCAGCCGGGCGCGCGTCTGCTCGGCTCGCGCCTGCGCGATGCCGGTGGGAATCAGGATCGTGCGCACCGACAGAGTCAGCACGACGACGGCGAGAGCAGCGGATGCCGCACCGGCGACGGGCTGCAGGATGTCGGCGAGTGCCATGAGCAGCCCGTACGCCGCGTCGAGGATGGCCGCGATGGGGGGAAAGGAAAGAAGGTCCACGGTGAGTCCGTTCGTCGATGGGGAGGGGTCGCGGAACGGCCGCGACGAACATCGACGAAGACGGAACGACCCGCGAGCGCGGGCCGGAGGACGTCGAGTGCTACGCGGCCGAAGCCGCGGCACCCGGAGCGCGCGAACGGATGTGCCCGGCGGCATCCGGATCGCTTTGGGCCACCGACACGGAGATGTCGATGGCGCGCTCGGTGCCGGAGCGCGATGCGCCGCGTTCGAGCAGCGACGCGGTCGTCAGCAGCAGTGCGACGAGGAGAGCGGAGGCGGCGACCAGTACCCAGACGGCCGCGGAGTCGGACGGACTCAACACGACGACGCCCGAAAGCGTCAGCAGCACCTGGAAGAAGGAGGTCACCGCGTCGACCATCGCGTTGCTCCTCCCCTGGACCCGCTCACGCTAACACGGAGGGAGAGGAGGCAGGCGAAGCGTCAGGAGTGCGACCCCATACCGGAATCCGCGCGTCGTCTGGCTGTAACGCGCACGTCTTACGATTCGACCAGGCCGAGGCCCTGTTCTGTCGATCCGATTGCGAGACGAGGTGAGAAGCGTGACCGCACCCCAGTACGAGATGAGCGTGTGGGAGCGCTACGCCACCGAGTTCGCCCTCGTGTTCGCCGACACCCCCACCCGCATCCGAGCCGTGCGCGAGGCCTACTTCGTGCACGGCTTCGACGTCGACCTGATCGAGCAGATCAGCGGCTTCCCGATCTGGCGGATCCGGCAGGCGATCCGCACGGGACCGTCCCGTCGCGACTGAATGGATGCCGCGCCATCACCCCGCGACGACCGACTCGAGGTGATCGACGACGCCGGCCGCGCCGGGCTCGCGACGGAGGGTGTCGCCAAGGGCGGCGGCGCGCTCGCGCATGACGCCGTCACGCAGCATCCGGTCAAGGGCCCGGCTCAGGACATCCACCGTCAACCGCGACTGCGGCACAGGGGCCGGTGACACGCCCAGGCGGTGGGTGCGGCTTCCCCAGAACGGTTGATCTGCGCCGAACGGCGCGATGAAGGTCGGCACCCCTGCGCGAAGCGATGCGCCGGTCGTTCCTGCGCCGCCGTGGTGCACCGTTGCCGCGACCCGGGGGAACAGCCAGCCGTGCGGCACAGCAGTGACGGCACGGATGTCGGGGGTCGGCGATGTCCCAGCCAGACCACCCCACCCGGTGAGCATCACCGCGCGGACGCCGACAGCCGTGACGGCCCGTGCAACGGTGTCGAACAGTCGCTCGGGCGCCGGGCCGAGCATGCTGCCGAAGCCGATGCTCACGACCTGGGAGGACTCGTCGAGGAACGACGCCAGCTCGGGCGGGATGTCGACGGCGGCATCGCCCGGAAGCGCCCACCAACCCGTGGCGATCCGTCGCGTCGCGCGGTCGGAGGCCACCGGCACGACGGAGGCGCTGAAGCCGTAGACGATCGAGGGAAGCACCACCGGGGGCGTCGTCGCGACACCGAGCGCCCGACGCGCGACACGCTCGGGGCCGGCGAGCAGGGCGGTGGTCCCGACCCGCGTCACGACGTGCGACAGTCGGCGGCCAGGCGGTCCGAGCCGATCGAATCGCGGAGCCAGTGGTCCGGGGTAGTCGCGGCTCGGGGCGTCGAGCGGCTGCAGGTGCGCGCGCAGGAGCGGCACCTGCAGTGCTGCAGCGACCGGGCGGGCAAGGCCCATGCCGCCGATGCCGGCCATGATCAGATCGGTCCCCTCGGCGGCATCGCGCACGTCACGCGCCCAGACGGGCACGAGCCCCTCGACGTGACGGCCCATCTCGCGCAGCGACGAACGGTCGGCGTGCGCCGAGATGGCCTCGCGATCGACACCGGAAAGGGGGATGAAGCGGATGCCGGCCTGAGTGAAGGCGGTCGCGTAGTCATCGGGTGCTGCCGCCCGCACCTCGTGGCCGCGTTTCGCGGCCTCGATCCCGAGCGCCAGATAGGGTTCCACCCCGCCACGGGTGTCGTTGGCGATGATCGTCACATCCACGATGCCATTATGTGCAGTGACTGTAAGTTATGTCGACCCGTGGTCCCGCGGCGACCACCGCCGATGTCGCGCCCCCTCGCTATCGTTCCGGCATGAATGAACTCCGACTGGCCGAACTCGACGCGGACAATCTCGCAGGGGCGATACGGATTCCTCCCGGCGTAGGCGAGAAGGCGTACGTCGCGCCCGTCGTCTTCTCCATCGCCGAGGCGTACGTCACTCCGACGGCCTGGCCACGCGTCATCCTCGATGGTGACACCGTCGTCGGCTTCGTGATGGCCAATTAGGATCCCGACAATGAGATCCCTGCCTTCCGCGGCGGCATCTGGCGTCTCAACGTGGCCGACGAGGCGAAGGGCCGCGGCGTCGGCCGCTTCGCCGTGGAGGCAGTCGCGGCCGAAGCGCGCCGTCGCGGCTATGACGAGATCACCGTTCTCTGGGACCCGGCTCCCGACGGCCCGGAGCAGTTCTACCTGCGCGTGGGCTTCGAGAAGACCGGCGAGCTGTTCGGCGAGACCGTCGGAACCCGGAAGGTGTGACCGTGACCGAGACGAGAGCTGCGGTCAGGATGTGGCGGGGCGCCGTTGGCACAGAGCACGGCGACCAGTACGTCGCCTACGTCGAGCGCGACAAGGCGGTGCGTCACTGGGTTCAGACGTTGTGACCTTACCGCGCAGACGACCGCCGCACGGGGGCTTGCCGGACGAGACCCGCCTGCCAGACTGAGGGCATGAGCCTGCCGTTCGAGAGCGCCTACCGTCACGGCTTCGCACGCGCCGCGGCCTGCACCATCCCGGTCGCCATCGCCGACCCGGCGACCAATGCCGCCGCGGTTCTCGAGACCGTTCGCGCGCTCGACGCTGACGCGGTCGCCGTCGCGCTCTTCCCCGAGCTGTGTCTCACGGGATACGCCATCGACGACCTCTTCCTTCAAGACGCCGTGCTCGACGGCGTGGTCACCGCCGTCGAAGCGCTCGTCGCGGCATCCGAAGATCTCATGCCCGTGCTCGTCGTCGGCGCGCCTCTTCGGCACCGCAACCGCCTCTACAACTGCGCGGTCGTGATCCACCGCGGCGAACTGCTCGGTGTCGCGCCGAAGTCGTACCTTCCGACGTACCGCGAGTTCTACGAGCGGCGCTGGTTCGCACCGGGAGACGACCAGCGCGGCGAAGACATCCAGGTCGGCTCTCTCCAGGCGCCCTTCGGGCCCGACCTGCTCTTCGAAGCGCTCGACGTGCCCGATCTCGTGATCCATGCCGAGGTCTGCGAAGACCTCTGGGTGCCCATTCCGCCGTCGTCCTCGGCGGCGCTCGCGGGTGCCACGGTGCTGCTGAACCTCTCGGGGAGCCCGATCACGATCGCACGCGCCGACGACCGGAAAGACCTCTGCCGATCGCAGTCGCTGCGCTGCCTCGCCGGCTACGTGTATGCCGCGGCAGGCATGGGCGAGTCGACCAACGACCTGTCGTGGGACGGGCAGACGATGATCTACGAGGGCGGCAACCTGCTCGCCGAAACCGAGCGCTTCCCCGACGGACCCCGCCACGCGGTGGCGGACATCGATCTCGATCGGCTCCGCCAGGACCGGATGCGACAGGGCACCTTCGACGACAATCGCCGCACCCTGCACGCTGACGAGATGTTCCGCACCGTGCACTTCCGCCTCGACCCGCCGGCGCGCGACATCGGCCTCCGACGCGTGCTCGACCGCTTCCCGTTCGTACCTGACGATCCCGCACGCCTCGCCCAGGACTGCTACGAAGCGTTCAACATCCAGGTCTCGGGCCTCGAGCAGCGGATGCGCGCGATCGGCGGGCCGAAGCCGGTCATCGGCGTGAGCGGCGGACTCGACTCCACGCACGCCCTCCTCGTCGTGGCGCGGGCGATGGATCGGATGGGACGCCCGCGCAGCGACATCCTCGCCTACACGATGCCGGGGTTCGCGACCTCGGATCACACGAAATCCAACGCCATCGCCCTCGCCGAGGCCATCGGCGCCTCGATCGAAACGATCGACATCCGGCCCGCCGCGACCGAGATCCTGAAGGGCATCGACCACCCGTTCTCGGGTGGCGAGCCGGTCTACGACGTCACGTTCGAGAACGTGCAGGCCGGCATCCGCACCGACTTCCTGTTCCGCCTGGCCAACCAGAACGGCGGCATCGTCATCGGCACCTCCGACCTGTCCGAGCTGGCGCTCGGGTGGGCGACGTACGGCGTCGGCGACCAGATGAGCCACTACGCCGTCAACGCCGGGGTGCCGAAGACGCTCATCCAGCACCTCATCCGCTGGGTGATCTCGCGACCGGCGACCGAGGGCGGGTCGACGGCGCTGTCCGATCGGGCGGTCGAGGTGCTGCAGTCGGTGCTCGACACCGAGATCAGCCCCGAACTGGTGCCGGCGGGCGAGGATGGTGAGATCCAGTCGACCGAGAGCAAGATCGGCCCCTACTCGCTCAACGACTTCACACTGTTCCACGTGCTGCGCTACGGCCTGCGGCCGTCGAAGATCGCCTTCCTCGCCGAACGCGCGTGGAGAGATCCCGATGCTGGGGCGTGGCCGCCCGGCTTCCCCACCGACGACCGGTACGCCTACGAGCTTCCCGAGATCGTGCGGTGGCTGCGGAACTTCCTGCAGCGCTACTTCGCCTTCGCCGAGTTCAAGCGGTCGGCGATCCCGAACGGACCGAAGGTCTCGCCCGCAGGCTCGCTGTCACCGCGGGGTGACTGGCGCGCGCCGTCGGATGGCAACGCCGCAGCGTGGCTGGCCGAGCTCGACGCGGCGCTGCCGCAGTTCGCCGGCGACTGAGGGTCGGAGGGTCGGCACGCGTCAGAGCCCGGTGTCGCGCACCCCGACACGGTCGGGGATGTCGAAAGCGAGCCGCGGCAGCCACGTCTCGGGCTCCGGCCAGGGGCGCGACGACGGCAGAGCCGCGAGAAGGCGCCGCAGCGCAGCATCCCTCGGCGACGTCGGCGACGCTGCCGGCAGCACACGACGCGGAGCGCGGTATCCGAGCGCGCCGCACCACCAGTGCCGCCACGTGTCGTCGGCGTCGGCGGGGTCGAGCACGATGTAGTAGTCGGGCATGATGGCCGCGCCCTCCTCGAACTGGGCGAGGGCGTTCTCGACCTCGACCTCGAGCACACCCAGGGTCGAGCGGGCCTCGAACAGTTCGACCCAGGCGGCCGCGACGTGCTCGAGAGGGTCGGCATCGTGGACCACGAGAGGGGCGGATGCGGCGGCGATGCGCCGCGCGCCGAGAGCCGGCTCGCTCCCCTGCAGGCTGAGAGTCTCCACGCCGGGGACGCTGGAGAGAACGTGCAGCGCCTCCTCCGAGGCGGATCCCACGACGGCGACGACGGTTCCAGAAGCGGATAGTGACACCATGCTTCACATTACGTCGGGGTCGGGCGGGCGGCACGGAACGTGCGCGAGTCGCAACGAGAACGTAACGCGCCGCCGCGCCGCAGTGTTGCGCCGCCCGGCCACGCCGCGATCGTTCGTCCGTCGCAGATGTACGCAAAACGGCCCGGTTCCCGTGCATCTGCGACGAACGAACGGGAGAGGGGGACGCGGGGCGCGGGGTGGGGGCGGGTAGAGGTGTGGGCGCGGGCGTGGGGGCCGCGCCCACCCATGCGCAGAGGGGATGACCTCGCGGTCATCCCCTCTGCTTTGCGGGGGGCTGGGATCAGCTGTTCGCCGAGGCCACGGAGCCCGCCGACGGAGCCGACGCGGGCGAGTCGGCGGGGGCCGGTGCCGGGGCCGCCGGGGCGGGCGGGGGCACCGGGGTGGGGGCGCTCACCACCGAGACCGAGCTGGCGGGGGCCGCCGGGCTCGCGGGCGACGGGATGTCGGCCGTCGGCGACGGAGTCGGCGAGGCCGCCGAGACCACGGTGGCCGAGGTGTCGGTGACGCTCATCTGCACGCCGGTGCGGTCGAGGACCGACCCGCCCGGGCCGACGATCGAACCGCCCGGGACGGTGGTGCCATCGGTGGACTGCAGGTTCATCGAGGCGGCGGTGGCGGCGGCTGCGCCGCCGACGAGGGTCAGTCCCATCGCGCCGGCGATGCCGTAGGTGAGCCACTTCTTCTGGGCCATGTCTGTTCTCCTTCGTCTGTCCGCCGGGACTCCGGGGGGTCGGCCCCGGCGGTGATTCCAGCATGCCGAGCCCGACTAAGCCGTTTCCAAGGCGTTCATGAGACACCTCTTACGTTCTCAAGGCGACAGGGCGACGCACCTTCCCGGAGGGATCGAGCACCTCCTCCGCGAGGGTGAGGAGGTCGTCCGGGGCACCGTCCTGTCGGTCTTCTCGGCGATCGCGTTCCTGGGCACCGAGCACCTGCCCGAGAAGCAGGGTCGCGACCCGTGCCCGCACCGGATCGCTCCCCCACCGCGCGAGCGCGCCATGCGCGAGTTCCCACACGCGCTCGTCACGGTCTTCGGGGGTGAGATACGCGCTCGCAACGGCGTGCGCGATGAAGGCTGCCGCGTCGTCGGCGGGGTCGCCGCGGCCGGTGGTGTCGACGTCGATGAGGCCCGAGATGGCGCCCTCATCATCGAGGAACAGCTGGCCGAAGTGCAGGTCACCGTGCACGGTCACCCGCGGATCGACGTCTCGCCAGACACGCGCGATCCTGTCGAGCAGGCGCGCCACGCGCGCGGCCCGGACCGGGTCGGCTCCGTCGCGGAAGCGCGCGGCGTACCAGTCGCGCCGGTCAGCGAGCCCGACCCGCGCCGCATGGTCGAGGGGCACCGTGGCGAGGGCCTCACGCAGCCGATCGACGGCGTCGAGCAACGCAGGCGGTTGCCACACGACATCCGGAGCTGGGGTCCCCCGCGCCTGGTCGAGCACGATGAGGCCGTCCGATGACCAGCCGACCAGGTCAGCCATCGGGATGCCCGCGTCGGCGAGGCTCCGGTGCGTTCCGACGATGCGGTCCAGACGGCTCGGCGGCACCACCTTGATCCATCGCGCGCCGTCCTCGACGTCGACCCGCAGCACCGCCCGCCGCCCGGCGCGGTAGCCGACGATGCGCGGCGGCGCGATGGCGGTGATGCCGAGCCGGGCGAGAAGGGTCTCCGCTGCCTGCGAGAACGCGGCCGGCGCGAGCGCCGGCAGATACGGGTCGGCGGGGTGGACCCAGATGCGGCACTCGGGCGCCGCGGGGCTGCCCAGCAGCATCCCGGTCTCCTCGATCACCACTCTGCGCGACGTGTCGACGAAGTAGGTCATCGACGCGGAGCCCGCAGGAGTCACCTCGAAACCGGTGATCGACCCCGCACCGAACGGCTCGCGGCTGATGAGCACCACCGGGGTGTCGGCGGCGAGCTCGAGCGCGTCGCGCAGCAGCTCGGCCTCACCCGCGGATGTGGAGAGGGTCATCCTCCGATTCCAGCACGGATGCCGCGGCTCGGTCATGAGACCTCTCTTAGGCTTCGACGGCCGAGCAGGGCTCCCCTCGATACTGGAGGGGTGACTCTCCCGCCGACCCCGCCGAGCCGCCGCCGGTTGCCGGTGCTGTCGGTGCGGGCCCGGATCATCCTCGCCATCACGCTCGTTGCGGGTCTCGGCATGGTCGTCGTGGGCGCCGCGGTGTACCTCGAGGAACGCGGACGGATCCTCCGTCAGGTCGACGACCTCCTCAGCGCGAACCTCGAAGCCGCCAGGTTCCTCGTCGAGCAGGGCGACGCGGACACCGGCACCTGGGCGTCGACCGAGAGCGCCCTCGCCGCTGTCGTTCAGCGCGCAGCACCCGATGACAACACCGGCGTGATGGGCCTGGTCGCCGGGGAACCGCGCCTCGTGCCGGGCGTGCCGCTCGATGTCGATCTGCGCGACGCGGCCGGCTTCGTCGCCCATGTGAACGGGGTGACCGCCGGCGGAGAGCCCTACATCGGAACGTATGCCGAAGACGGGGTGACGTGGCGCTTCCTTGCAACCCCCATCGAGGTGGCGGTCGAGGGCAGCGCCGTGACGGGAAGCGGAGAGGACGCGGTGTTCGTCATCGCCTACGATCTCGACGCCGAGCTCGCCGAGATCGACGCGGCCGCACGCGTGTGGATCATCGCCAGCACCATCACGCTCATCGCCATCGGCGCTGTGGCCGCGCTCGTGACCGGGCGCCTGCTGCGGCCACTCCGGCAGATGCGCGAAACCGCCGAGCGGGTGTCGGCACAATCACTGTCGGAGCGCCTGCCGATCTCGGGACGAGACGACGTCTCAGAGCTCGCGCGCACCATGAACGACATGCTCGACCGCCTCGATCAGGCCCTCGAGTCGCAGCGCCGGCTGCTCAGCGACGTCGGGCACGAGCTGAAGACGCCGATCACGATCGTGCGCGGCTATCTCGAGGTGGTCGACCCTGACAGCCCGACCGATGTGCGCGAAACCCGTGACCTCGCCGTCGATGAGCTGGAACGGATGGGTCGACTGGTCCAGGACCTCGCCGCCACCGCAGCCCTGCACGGGCCGGCCCCGGTGAAGCCCGTGCCGCTGGACGCCGCGGATCTCATGCGCCAGATCACCCGCAAGGCCGAGGGCATCGCGGGAGCGGAGGTGGGGGTCGGAGGTTTCGCCGAAGTGGTCGCCGTGCTCGACGCCGCTCGGGTGACCCAGGCGGTGCTCCAGTTGGCCCAGAACGCGGTGACCCACGGCGGTGGACGCATGGTGCTCTCGAGCCGGCGCGTAGGCGATCAGCTGGAGATCTCGGTGCGCGACTTCGGTCCGGGCGTGCCCGATGGCGAGAAGGCCGCGATCTTCGACCGCTTCCACCGCGGTGCAGCCTCGGCCGAACAGGCGGGGAGCGGACTCGGCCTCAACATCGTGCAGGTGATCGCTCGCGCTCACGGTGGTCGGGCGAGGGTGGAGGATGCCGCGGACGGCGGCGCCCTCTTCGTGATGTCGCTGCCCGTGGTCGACGGGCCGACGCCCCGGCTGGTCATCCCGCCGCGACCGCCGCTGCCCGCGTGGGCCGCCGCGGGTACGCCCGGTGGCGCCGAAGGATCGGGGCCGCGGCGGCCCGACGCCGAAGTGAGCGCGTGAGGAGGACGACGTGGCATCCATATTGATCGCCGATGACGAGGCCCGCATCTCGGGATTCATCGACAAGGGTCTGCGCGCCGCGGGGTTCGCCACGCGCGTCGCGCCCACCGGCCCCGAAGCGCTGACCCTGGCGCTCAGTGGTGAGTTCGACCTGCTGGTGCTCGACGTGAACCTGCCCGGCATGGACGGCTTCCGGGTGCTCGAAGAACTCCGCGGCAGCGGATCGTCGATGCCGGTCATCATGCTCACCGCTCGAGTGGAGCTCGAAGACACCGTCGCCGGCCTCGAGGGCGGCGCCGACGACTACCTCGGCAAGCCGTTCCGCTTCGACGAGCTGGTCGCCCGGATCCGACTGCGCATGCGCCGCGATGAGACCGTCGCCCCCACGCAGGTGAACCACCGCGACCTGGTGCTCGACATCCGCACCCGGCGTGCGCACGTGGGCGGAACCGCGGTGGAGCTGTCGGCCCGGGAGTTCGCCCTCGCCGAGGAGCTCGTGCGCCATGCCGGGCAGGTGCTCAGCCGCGAGCAGCTGCTGAGCCGGGTCTGGGGGTTCGACTTCGACCCCGGCTCGAACGTCGTCGACGTCTACATCGGTTATCTGCGCCAGAAGCTCGGCCCGGGCCGCATCGAGACGATGCGCGGGGTCGGCTATCGCCTCACCTGAGAGCGGCGGAATCGCGGCCAGGCGACGACGCGGCCGGTAGGCGCTTCGGAGAATCGGGCGAACTTCGGAGTGAGCGGACGTCGCGCTCCGACGTCCGCTCGCATCTCCGAAGCCGGACACTCGACGAGGCGGCAGGACGGGCCGGCGAGGTGAGCCGCGGCGGGCGGTCAGCTCTCGGCGGCCGCCGCCTTGCGCTTGGCGAGGTCGAGGATCGACACGATCAGGGCGAGGGTGAGGAAAGCGGCAACCGACAGCATCCCGAACAGATACGCGTCGTGATAGACGACGAGGTCATCGGCGGTGCCCTGCTCGCGGTTGATCGTGGCGTAGAAGAGCGAGAGCGCGACCGCGGTGCCCACGGCGGTGCCGATGCGCTGGCCGAGCTGGCCCACCGAGCCGGCGACACCGCCCTGCTTGACGGGGATCTCGGCGAGAGTGAGGGTCTGGTTCGGCGCGATGACGAGACCACCGCCGAAGCCGCCGACGATCATCACCGCGGCCATCAGGTACGGCGTGAGGGCGGGAGCGGAGAAGACGGCGGCGGTCACGAGCCCGACCACCGAGACCAGCACTCCCACGACGCCGAAAACCACCACGGGGCGCCCGAATCGGGTCACCAGGTTGCCGCCGACCCACGACGCGATCGCGCTCGCAAGCGCGAAACCGATCGAGACCATGCCGGCGAAGACGGGCTCGAGGCCGAGTCCGAACTGCAGGTAGAGCGTCGTCAGCAGGAAGAGCGCAGGAAGCGCCGTGAAGTAGGTCGTCTGGATGATCGTGCCGTTGCGGTACGAGCTGATGCGGAAGAGTTTCAGCGGGATGAGCGGCTGACCGCCGCGCGCCGCGTACCGGCGCTCCCAGAGGAGGAACAGCGTGAGGAAGGCTGCGAAGGCGACGAGCAGCCACCAGCGGGCGGGGTCGTCGTCGGGCGACCCGGTGGTGAAGAGGAACGGCCACATCAGCGAGAGCACGGTCAGCCCGAACAGCAGCAGGCCGACGGGGTCGAGCTGCACCTTGCGTGCCGACGGGGTGCGGGTGTCGGGCAGCAGCCACAGCACGAGCGCGATCGCGATGAGGCAGAGCGGCACGTTCATCCAGAAGATGAGGCGCCAGCCGTCGGTCTCGCCGCCGAGCGCGATGAGGAGACCGCCGATCGTGGGACCGAAGGCGGTGGCGATGCCGATCGTCGCGCCGAAGAGACCGAACGCGCGGCCGCGCTCCTTCCCCTGGAAGAGCTCCTGGGCGGTGCCGAGCACCTGGGGCATCTGGATGCCGGCCGCGACACCCTGCAGCAGGCGCGCGATGAGCAGCACCAGCGCATTGGGCGCGAGGGCGCACAGGATGCTGGTGAGGGTGTACAGCGCCAGGCCGACCACGAACAGGGTGCGGCGTGATCGCTGATCGCCGAGTCGCCCCATCGGGACGAGCGTGAGGCCGAAGGTCAGGACGAAGCCCGAGACGATGAGCTGGACCTCGGTCGACCCGGCGCCCAGGCCCGTCTCGATCGACGGCAGGGCCACGTTGACCTTGGTGAGGTCGAGGATCGTGAGCGCGGCGACGGCGACGCACACCCAGAACGCCTGCCACTTGCGGGCGTTCGAGAGCGGGATGATCGCAGTCGTCGGCGCGCTCGAGGTCACGGCCGCTCCGACCCGTCCCGGGTGAAGACGGCGCGGAGCACGAAGAAGACGATCACCGCGACGATGGCGACGACGATCAGCTTGCCGATGAACCAGAGCAGCGAGAAGAGGATATTGACGAGGAACCACGCGATGACGATCGCGACGATCACTCCGATGACGGTCCAGATCGTGCCCTTGTTCACCCGGATAGCCTACGCCCGGCCGCGCGGGGAGGACGCGCCGTGCTCCGGTGACCGGGCGGCCGCCGTCGAGAAACCACGTCTGCGCCGAGACACCGGCCGGACGCGTGGTGTCTGGGCGTGAATGTGGTTTTCCGGCGCTCAGGCCGAGAGAAGGGATGCCGCGACGGCGGCGTCCTGCCGGATGACGCTCGGCCCCTGTGGTGTGGCCCGCACGTGCAGCTGCGCGGCGATGCGTTCCTTCATCGTCGCGACGTGGCTGATGAGTCCCACAGTGCGCCCGCCCTGGCGGAGCTCGTCGAGCGTCGCCATGGCCAGCTCGAGGGTGTCGTCGTCGAGGGAGCCGAAGCCCTCATCGATGAACAGGGTGTCGAGTCTCACCCCGCCGGCGCGCGCGGTGACGACCTCCGCGAGCCCGAGCGCGAGCGCGAGCGACGCGAGGAAGGTTTCGCCGCCCGACAGCGAGTGCGCGGGGCGTGCGGCGCCGGTATGCGCGTCGAGGATCTCGAGGCCGAGACCCGACGCCGCACCACGGGCCGCGAGCGCGTCGGTGTGCCGCAGCTGGTATCGACCCGACGACATGTCGCCCAGCCGCAGATTCGCCGCGGCGACGATCTCCTCCAGTTCGGCGGCGAGGACGAACGACTCCAGGGTCATCCGGTGGGTGTTGGGCGCGCGGCCGGCGACGGTGTCGGCCAGCCGCGCGACGATCTGGTGCTCGTCGGCGAGCTCCGCGACGTCGCCGAGGGCGGCGCGGGCGCGGTCGCGCAGGGTGCGGAGCCGCTCCGCGGTCGCCCCGGCATCGGCGGCCGCGTCGACGGCGGCGACCCACGCGTCGCGCGCGGCGGCCAGGGCCGATTCCGCCGCCGAGACGTCCACGAGCTCCTCGGGCTCTCCCGCGAGGGCGAGCTCGAGGTCGCGAAGACGGTCGCGCTCGGCGCGGAGCGCCGCCTCGTGGGTGCGGATGCGTTCGTCGAGCGCGTCGCGCGCGGCAGCCGTCCGCAGGGCGTCACGTGCGGCGACCACGTCGGGGAAGCCGGATGCCGCCACCCGGCCGTCACGGTCGACCGCGGCGCGATCGGCCGCGGCCGCTGCGGTCTCGCCGACCCGTCGGGCAGCGGCGAGACGAGTGGCGCGGTCGCGTCGCAGCGTCGTGGCGTGAACGCGCGCGGCGACGGAGTCGTGGTCGCCGCGTGCCGCGGCGACCACGCGGCGCTTCTCGCGCAGTCCCGCCTCGCGGGCGGACACCTCCTCGCGCAGGGCGGCGAGGTGAGCGGCCAGTCGCTCTCGCTCCTGTGCGGCGTCGGCCTCGAGCACCGTGAGCGTCTCCAGCGTCGCCAGGAGCCGATCGCGCTCGGCGACGGCGGCTTCGCCGGCGGAGACGGCAGCCTCCGCCGCGCCCAGCGCGGCCGCCGCGTCATCGAGCTCGAGGCCACCCGCCCGCGCCGCGGCGGCGGCCTGCGCCTCGCGCGCGGCGCGGAACTCCTCGGCCGCGCGGCGCGCCCGCTCGGCCGCCTGCTGCTGCGCCGCCTCGGCACGCTCGATGTCGCCGTCGGAGACGGGTTCGCTCGTCGGCTCCGCCGGATGCGGGTGTTCGGCCGATCCGCACACGGGGCAGGGTTCACCGTCGACGAGGTCGGCGGCGAGCGAGCCGGCGCGGTCGGCGGCACGGCGGCGCAACAGCGACACCACGGCCTCGTTCGCTGCCGCCGCAGCCTCGGCGGCAGCGAGCGACGCCTCCTCGGCGATGACCGTGAGCGGAGCGAGATCGGCGGCCTGGGCGGCCGCGTCGCGACGGACCTGCGCCTCGTCGCGGCGCGTGCGCGCGGCATCCACACCCGCGGCGGCGTCGCGCACCGGAGCCAGCTCGACGTCGACGGCGGCCCGCTGCACGGGAATCCGCGCCCGATCGGCGTCGAGACGGGCGATCAGCTCCTCCTCGTCGCGGATGCGGGCGACGTCGTCCGCGAGCGCCCGCTCGGCGGCATCCATCGTCTTCTCGACGATCTGCGCCTCGCGCCACACCGCCAGATCTCCGGTCAGCTCCAGCACAAGGGCGTCGAGCTCGTCGAGTGAGAACGCGGAAAGATCGTCGTCCTCTCCCGTGATTCTGAGCTCATCCACCAGCATCTGCACGGCCGCCGCAGCGGTCGTGCGCTCGGCATCGGCTGTGTCGGCCGCGTCGAGCGGTGCGCGCAGCGCCTCGGCATCGCGCGCGGTCGCAAGCTCGCGGCGCGCGAGGTCGACTGCCGGGATCTCGGCCTCCAGCTCGGCCAGCGCACGACGCGAGCGCGCCCGGTCCTCCTGCATCTGGCGGAGGCGCAGCACCCCTGCGTGGTGGTCTTCTGCGCGGCGGTGCGCGGCCTCGGCGGCGTCGCGGGCGTTGCGCAGGGTCTCGGCGCGATAGTCCGCGGGCTGCGCGCCCCGCTCGACAGCCTCGAGACGTGCACCCACGGCGAGCGAGCTCGACGGCGGCGGCGCGCCGGCATCGTCCGTGGCATCGTCGCCGGAGGATTCATCCGGCTCTCCGACGGGGAGCAGCCGCTCCGCCTCACCCAACAGCAAGACGGCTGCCCCCGTCGCGTCGGCGACCTCCCGCTCGACGGCGCGCCGGCGTTCCTCGAAGGCGTGGAGGTAGTCCTCGTAGGTGCGGGTGCCGAAGAGGCGCCGCAGCAGTTTCTGCCGGTCATCGTTCTTCGCCAGGAGAAACTCGGCGAACCGGTTCTGCGCGAGGAGGATCACCTGCAGGAACTGCTGCTGACTGAGACCCAGGATCTCGTCGAGCTCCATCCCGACCTGGCGGGGCCCGCTCGCGAGTCCTCGCCATGCACCGTCGACGAGTTCGGCGAGCTCGGCGTCGGCAGCGACGACGGTGAAGCCCTCCCCCCGGCGCTTACGACGCGGGTAGTCCGGTGATCGGGTGACGCGGAATCGACGACCCCCGGTGGAGAATTCCACGGCGACGCTCGTGGGGTCATCCGGCCCGCAGTGATCGCTGCGCAACCGCTTCTCGGCACCGTCGTAGCGCGGCACACCGCCGTAGAGGGCGAAGCAGATGCCGTCGAGCACGCTCGACTTGCCCGCCCCCGTGCGCCCGGAGATGAGGAAGATGCCGTCGGCCCCGAAGGCGTCGAGATCGACGACCTGACGCTCGCGGAACGGCCCGAATCCCTCGAGTTCGATGCGGTGGAGTTTCACGCGCTGACCTCTGCGGCGACGCGCTCGTCGACGACGTCGGCGATGATCTCGCGCTCACGCTCGCCGGCGCCCTCGCCGTCGCGGACGTGGGCGAGGAACGCGTCGATCAGTTCACGGTCGTTCCGGGCGGCTCGGACGCGCCGGGCATACGTCGATCCGTCGTCCGCACGTGCCCCCTCGGGCGCGTGCGTCACCGTGGCGCAGTGCGGGAAGCGCGCACGCAGGCGCCGCATCGGATCGGTCTGAGGGGTCGGATCGGTGTACTGCACGCCCACCCACGCGTTTTCCCACGCGGCGTACTCGGCGGCGGTGAGGAGATCGTCCAGCCTCCCGCGCAGCGTGACCAGCCGGCGGGGCACCGGGAGGTCGAGCCACGTGACGGCCGCGAGTCCGTCGGCGTCGAGGTCGATCAGCCACGAACCGCGCGGCTTGTCGGCCTCGCCGAAGCTGTAGTGCAGCGGCGCCCCGGCGTAGCGGACCGCGTCGGACAGCCGCTGCCGCCCGTGGATGTGCCCGAGAGCGACGTAGTCGAACCCGTCGAACGCCGCGAGCGGCACCACGTCGAGCCCGCCCTGCTGGATGTCGCGCTCGAGGTTCGGGGTCGGCTCCACACCCGCGGCGAAACAGTGCGCGATCGCCACCGAGCGGCCCCCGCGCGCGGCGAGGTCGGTGCGGATGAGGCCGATCGCCTGATCGAGGGCCTGCGCCTGGGACCGCACCTCCACGCCCGCCCAGAGGTGACGAACGAGCGACGGTTCGAGGAACGGGATGCCGTAGACGTGCACCGGACCGTGCTCGTCGTCGATGGTCACGGGTCTGCCGACGTCGGCGGGGTCGGTGAGGACGTGGATCCCGTCGCGCAGCAGACCGGCCTGGAACCCCAGCCGCGCCGCGGAGTCGTGGTTGCCGCTGGTGACCACCACACGGGCACCGGCGTCGCTGATGCCCACGAGGGCATCGGTGAGCAGCCGATAGCAGTCGGCGGCCGGCGCCGCCGAGTCGAAGACATCCCCCGCCACGATCACCAGATCGACATCGGTCTCACGCACCTGGGTGATCAGCGCGTCGAGCACGCCACGCAGCGCATCGAGGGTGGAATGGCCGTGGAACGACCTCCCGATGTGCCAGTCGGAGGTGTGCAGGATCCGCATGTCCCACACCGTATGCGCAGCCGCCGACATCGCCCCGCTGCACCCCCGCGGTTCGCCGGAAACACCGGGCTCACCTAGTGTCAGGAGCAATGAGCGACGCCCCCACCTTCGCGATCGAGCGGTTCACCCACGCCGGAGCGACGCTCGTCGCGCAGGAGTCCGGTGAAGGCCGTGACCTCTTCGTCCTCATCCACGGCATCGGCATGGGGCGATCGGCGTTCGCCGAGCTGGAGGGCCTTCTCGACGACATCGGCCGCGTCGTGGCCGTGGACCTCCCGGGGTACGGCGAGACACCGGAACCCGGCCGCGTGCTGTCGATGGCGGAGAACGCCGACGTCGTCGCCGCCTATCTCAGCGATCTGACCTCCGGCGAAGAGAGCCCCCGCATCGTCGTCCTCGGCCACTCGATGGGGGCGCAGGTGGCGCTGGAGGTCGCCGCGCGGCATCCGCACCTCGTCGACGCCCTCGTGCTCGTCGGCCCGACCGTCGAACCGGGCGCACGATCGACCCTGCGTCAACTGTGGCGGCTCATCCGAGACATCATCCCCGAGAGCCCGCGCGTGATCGCCGTCGGGGCGCGGGAGTACCTGCGAGCGGGGCCGCGCCTGCTCGCCAAGGTGCGTGCGGTGATGGTGCACCGGCCCGAAGACACCGCCCGGCAGGTGACGGCGCCTGCGCTGGTGATCCGCGGCGAGCGCGACATCCTGGTGCCCGTGGAATGGGCCCGTCACCTGACGGAGGCGCTTCCCCACGCATGCTTGCGCGAAGTGGCCGAGTTCGGCCACGAAACCATGATCCGTAACGCCGGCCCGACCGCGACCCTGATCCGCGAGTTCCTCGCGGATCAGTGACCCCTCAGGCCTCTTCGTCGCCGGTCGTCACCTGCTCGGCGAGATCGTCGACCTCGTCGTCGGACGCCCGCCCGCCGACGTCTTCCACGCGCTCGCGCAGGTCGTCCTCCACCTTCTCGGGGTCGGGGTCGGAGGCCTCGGCCCGCGCCTCGGCGGCGGCGACGGCGCGCTCGGCGACGTCGTCTTCGGATCCGGATGCGGCGGTGTCGGCCGGCTCACCGGCCGGATCGGATGCGGCATCCTCGGGCGCCTGAAGCGGCTCGGCGGGTGGGATGCCGATTCCCACGGCCTCGTGGTCGGGTCCGCGCGTGTCGGCCATCAGTCCTCCTCGGTCTGGTCGTCGGTGGAGAGGTCGGGGTCGAGACCCTGTGTCGGAACGTCGCTCTCGATCTCCCCGTCAGAAGCCTTGTCAGGGCCGTCGGGAATGGTCTCGGGGTTGACCGGCAGACCCGAGCGGTCGAGCGCCTCGGAGTCGGCGCCGGCGCTGCTGCGCTCGGCGGCGGCGGTGTCGTGCTGATCGCCGTATCCCCCGGCGGGGTCGGCGTTGATCACGCCCTCGGGCAGGTCTTTGTCGTCCATGCCGCCATCCTGCTCTCCGCGGCTACGCCCGGCGCGGGGTTGACGGGCGAGCGGGACGTCGCTATCCGCTTCGCTCCGCCTGCGCCGCACGGTCGCGCCGGACGGCCTCACCCAGCAACTGCCCCCCGCTCGTGAGCAGGGCGCGGCGCCAGGGCAGCACGCCCTCGATCTCGATCTGGATGGAGATCGACAGCACGGTCCGGATCAGCACGATGAGGCCGAGGATCAGGGCGTCCTCGACCGACGGCTTGGAGGTGATCGTGCGGATCAGATCGGCCGCGACGAGGATCTCCAGCCCCAGCAGGATCGCCGAGCCGAGGGCGTTGCGCAGCACCGAGAATGCGGCACGCCCACCCTCACGGCGACGCAGGGAGCGCACACCGAGCACGAGGGCGATGACGAAGCCGATGATCATGGCCGCGGCGCCGGTCGCCTCGAAGGCGACAGCGACGCCGGAGAAGACCTCTTCGAGCCGCACGGGCCCAGTGTAGGACCAGCGGAACGCGGAGCGCGGAAGCGGGGCTCAGGCCGTGGAACGCTGCCGCAGGATGCCCGCGCGATCGGGGTGCAGGTCGAACCAGTCCGCGACGTACCAGCACACCGGGATCACCTGACGGCCTTTCTCGGCCTCGAGGTGCGCGACGGCCCGGTCGACCAGCTCTCCGGCGTAGCCCTTTCCGCGGAAGGTCGGGATCGTGTACGCCCGGGTCATGGCGACGGTGCGGCCGTCGTCCTTGTAGTCGAGGACGCTGACGAGGTCGTCGCCGCGGTGCAACGTGTACCGCGAGGCGTCCTTCTCGTCGGTGAAGCGCAGTTCGGTCACCCCGACAGGCTACGCCCGGTTCGCTGGGGCGGCGCTGAAGGAACGCCGGGCCTTCACCTGCTCATTCCGGGATCGCCCGGGTGCGCACGAGCTCCCGATACCACCGGCCGCTGTCCTTGACGGTACGTTCGAGCGTGTCGAAATCGACCCGCACGATGCCGAACCGCTTGGCGTAGCCGTAGCCCCATTCGAAGTTGTCCAGAAGCGACCAGACGAAGTATCCGCGCAGGTCGACTCCCCGAGCCATCGCCCGGTGCGCCGCGGTGAAGTGCCGGCGCAGATAGTCGAGTCGCTCGGGGTCGGGAACCGACCCGTCGGGGGCGACCTCGTCATCGAATGCGGCACCGTTCTCGGTGACCATGAGCGCCTGCTCGGGGAACTGCTCCGACAGCGACACCAGAAGCTCCTCGAGGCCCTCGGGCGCGATGTTCCACCCCATGGCGGTGTACGGTCCCGGCTGCTCCACGAACTCCACAGCCTGGTCGCTCCCGGGCCACGCGGTCCCGCCGGCGACCCCCTTGTGCCCGTCGTTCATCTGCTTGGGCGACACCCCGTCCCACAGGCGCACGGTTGCCGTGGAGTAATAGTTGACGCCCAGCACATCGATCGGCTGATGGATGTCGGCGAGGTCGCCGTCCTGCACGAAGGCCCAGTCGGTCACCCCTGCGGTGTCCTGCAGCAGATCTTCGGGGTACTCGCCGCGCAGCATCGGCCCGGTGAAGGCTCGATTGGCCAGCGCATCGATCCGTCGCATCGCCTCGCCCGCCCCGTCGCCGACCCCGCGGAGCACGTGGAAGTTGAGGGTGACGGAGTACTCCGGCGTTCCGGTCGAGGTCGCCCGCAGCGCCTGCAACGCCCGGCCGTGCCCCAGGTTCAGGTGATGCACGGCGGCGAGCGCCGCTGCCGGCTCGTGCCGGCCCGGCGCGTGGCCGCCCTGGCCGTAGCCGAGGTAGGCCGAGCACCACGGCTCGTTCAGCGTCGTCCACGTGTGCACCCGGTCGCCGAACGCCTCGCCGACCACCTCGGCGTAGCGTGCGAAGGCGTCGACGGTCGCGCGCGCCGGCCAGCCGCCGGCATCCTCGAGCGGCTGGGGAAGATCCCAGTGATAGAGGGTGGCGACCGGACGGATGCCGCGGGCGAGAAGTCCGTCGATGAGGCGCGAATAGAAGTCCAGGCCCGCCTGATTCACCGCACCGGTGCCCGTCGGCACGATGCGTGGCCAGGCGATCGAGAAGCGGTATGCCTCGAGCCCCAGATCCTTCATCAGGTCGAGATCGCCCTCCCACCGGTGGTAGTGGTCGCACGCGACGTCGCCGGTGTCACCGTTCCAGACCTTGCCGGGGGTCTTCGAGAAGGTGTCCCAGATCGACGGACCGCGCCCGTCCTCGCTGGCCGCCCCCTCGATCTGGTACGACGCCGTCGCCGACCCGAAGGTGAAGTCGGGCGGGAACACCAGCCCCGCGTCACGATAGTCCGCTCGCCCCTCGACCATGGCTGCTCCCCCTTGGACTCCGCCGACTCCCACCGTCATCCGGTCACGTCCGACAGGTCAACGCTATAGTCCCGCGACGCCCCGTCGGGAGCCGTGACGGTCACATCGCGCATCCCGCTCCCGCCGGGGAACACCCGGAGGGCGAGGCCGTCGTGGTAGTCGTAGTCGGGCCGGTCGTCGCGCGCCCCCCACGGGATGACCGCGCCCGGCCGGGCATACAGCGGCAGGCTGTCGAAGCCGTGCACCTCGCGGCGCCAGCCGCCGCCGGTCACCGTCTCGCCCGTGAGGAGGCTCGTCCACTCTCCCGGCGGCAGGTAGAAATCGACCTCACCCGTCTCGGAGAAGACCGGGGCGACCAGCAGCTCGGAGCCGAGAAGGTACTGCCGGTCGAGGTAGGCCACCGCCGGGTCATCCGGGAACTCCAGCTGCATCGGGCGCATGATCGGGGCACCCGTGCGGGCGGCGTTGATACCCACCTGGAAGAGGTAGGGCATGAGCCGCATCTTCAGCTGCGCGAAGCGGCGCGTGATATCGACGGCCTCATCGTCGAACGCCCACGGAACCCGGTACGAGTCCGACCCGTGGAAGCGGCTGTGGCTCGAGAGCAGGCCGAAGGCCACCCACCGCTTGAACACCGCCGGATCGGGGGTTCCCTCGAACCCGCCGATGTCGTGACTCCAGTGCGCGAAGCCGCTCATCGCCAGCGACAGGCCGCCCCGCAGGCTCTCGGCCATCGAGGGGAACGTCGAGGTGTTGTCACCGCCCCAGTGCACCGGCATCGTCTGACCGCCGGCGGTGGCCGAGCGGGCGAACAGCACCGCGTCGCCCTCGCCGCGCTCGGCCACGAGCACGTCGTGGACGGCCCGGTTGTACAGCTGTGCGTAGAGGTTGTGCATGCGGGCGGGGTCGGAGCCGTCGTGCCAGACGACGTCGGTGGGGATCCGCTCGCCGAAGTCGGTCTTGAAGCAGTCGACGCCCTGCGCGAGGAGCACTCGCAGCTTGTCCTGGTACCAGCGCACCGCGGCGGGATTGGTAAAGTCGACCAGGCCCATCCCGGCCTGCCAGAGGTCCCACTGCCACACCGACCCGTCGCCGCGCTGCACGAGGTAGTCGGCGGCGGCCGCCTCGGCGAACAGCGGCGAGCGCTGGGCGATGTAGGGGTTGATCCACACCGAGACCTTCAACCCGCGGTCGTGAAGGCGACGGAGCATGCCGTCGGGGTCGGGGAAGACCCGGGGGTCCCATTCGAAGTCGCACCAGTTGAACTCGCGCATCCAGAAGCAGTCGAAGTGGAACACCGACAGCGGGATGTCGCGCTCGGCCATCCCCTCGATGAACGAGGTGACGGTCTGCTCGTCATAGTCGGTCGTGAACGACGTCGACAGCCACGGGCCGTACGACCAGGCGGGCACGACGGGGGCGCGTCCGGTGAGGGAGGTGTACCGGGTCAGCACGTCCTTGGGCGTCGGGCCGGCGAAGACGAAGTACTCCAGCACCTCGCCGGGCACGCTGAACTGCACGCGTTCGACGGCCTCGGACCCGACTTCGAACGAGACGTGCCCGGGATCGTTGACGAGCACACCGTACCCGCGCGAGGAGAGGTAGAACGGCACGTTCTTGTATGCCTGCTCGCTGGAGGTGCCGCCGTCGGCATTCCAGACGTCGATGGTCTGGCCGTTCTTGACCAGCGGACCGAAACGCTCGCCGAGGCCATAGACCGTCTCGCCCACCCCCAGGTCGAGCTGCTCGTGGACGAAGACCCGCTCGGGCGGCACGCCGGTCTCGGCGCGGGCGTTCCCCACGATGCCGTGCTCGACGGCGGCCTCGGCGCCCAGGCGCACGAAGGCCTGCGCCTTGTGTCCGCTGCCGGTCACCCGCACGCCGTCGACCTCGAACGACAGCGCCCACGGCGCTCCCGGAGCGATCCGCGCGGTGAGCGCGCCGCTGGTCAGTGTGCCGGCGCCGGCATCGGCGACCCCCGCACCGGTTCCTCGCTCGCCCGCGCCCGGCAGGGCGAACCCTCCATGCCACCGGCCGCCGATGTGGTGGGCGATCCGCACCCGGATGACACCCTCGATCGGCGAGGAGATGGTCGTGGTGAGGGTGGTGCGGTTCAGCACGTCGCCGCGGCGGGCGATCACCTGGGTGGGCGCGGTGATCTCGAGCGCAACGCCGTCGACACCGTCATCCGTCTGCCGGATGTCGTACGCCTCCGCGGCGTAGAGCGCGGTGACGCCGGGGCGCAGCTGCCAGAACCCGTCGGTGAACTTCATTACTTGACTGCTCCTGCCGTGATGCCCCTGGTGAGGGTGCGCTGGAAGATGAGGAAGAAGAGGAGGGTGGGGATGAGGCCGAGGAGAGCCGACGCGCTGGTGGTCGTGACATCCATCAGCCGCTCCCCCTGAAGGAGGCTGATCGCGACCGGCACCGTCTGGTTCTCGTTGGAGACGAGGAAGGTGAGGGGGATCAGGAACTCGTTCCAGGTCCAGATGATGAAGAAGATCAGCAGCACCGAGAGCGTCGGACGACTGATCGGGAAGATCACCCGCCACAGGATCTGCCACCGGCTCGCCCCGTCGATCGCGGCGGCCTCGAGCACCTCCTTGGGGAAGGTGCCGTAGACGGCCGAGAGCAGGTAGGTGCCGAAGGCCGCCTGGATGACGGTGAAGACGATGATCACCGACCACACGTTGTTGTACAGCCCGACCTCTCGGAACATGTAGTACAGCGGGTAGAGCAGCGCCTCCTGCGGGAGCAGGTTGGCCAGCAGGAACAGCAGCACGATCCAGGAGCGGCCGCGGATGCGTCCGATCCCGATCGCGAACGCGTTCAGCACCGAGATCAGCACCGCGAGGATCGCGACGGTGCCCGAGATGAACACCGAGTTCCAGACCTTCTGGGGGAAGTTGACCCGCTCCCAGAACGCGGCGATCCCGTCGAGGTAGATCGCCGAGGGAAGCGCGAGCGGACCACCCGTGGAGTAGTCGGCGGGCGATTTGAACGAGTTGATGAGGATCAGGTAGAACGGTGCGGCGATGAGGATCGCAGCGACGATCGCGAAGGCGAGCATCAGCCAGTCGACACCGTTCTTACGGGTCATTCCACCGCGCGCCTTCGGCGGACGATTCGAACGGCGCCCTGTCTTCGGGGCCGTCGTCACGGCGAGGGTCGTGGCCATCACAGTCCCGCCCTTTCTTTGCGCTCCGCGGCGTTCTGCGCACGGATGAAGAGGATCGACACGACCGCGATCACGACCGTCAGCGCGGTCGCGATGGTCGCGCCGTAGCCGACCTGCTGCGACTGGAAGAACTCGCTGTAGGCGTAGTACGCCGGCACGATGGTCGAGTCGCCGGGGCCGCCGCGGGTGAGCACGTAGACGGGGCCGAAGACTTTCAACGCCGCGATCGTGCAGGTGAGGGTGACGACGTAGATCTCGGGGCGGATGATGCTGACGGTGATCGCCCGGAACCGCTGGAACCAGTTGGCACCATCGAGCTCGGCGGCCTCGTAGAGCTCGGGGTCGACCCGCTGGAGCGCGGCCATGAAGACCACGACGGGGTAGCCGATCTGGATCCAGACGAGCACCACCATGATGCTGCCGAGCGCGGTGTCGGGAGACCCGAGCCAGTTCTGGGCGAGGAAGCCGAGGCCGATGCTCTCGAGGATGGTGTTCAACGCACCGTCCTGCGGGCGGAGGATCCAGCCGATCACGATGCCGGCGATCGCCGCGGGGAGGATCTGAGGGAGGTAATAGGTGGCGCGCAGGAAGCTCGCGAGGCGCCCGCCGTACTTGCGGCCGATCACATCGAAGAGCAGGGCTGCGAGCACGAGGCCGATGAGGGTCGGGAAGATGACCATCGCCACGATCATCCAGATGCTGTTGACGAACGAGGTCCAGAAGGTCGCGTCGCCGAAGAGCTCGATCCAGTTCTCGAGGCCGATGAACTCGGGCGGACGGATGCCGCGCCAGTCGGTGAAGCTGAGGTAGATGTTCCATACCAGCGGCACCACGACGATGACGGTGACCAGCACCAGACCCGGCATGAGGTACAGCCAGTAGCCGGCGGTGCCACCGCCCCGCCGTTGCGGGATCAGCGGCTCCTCGGGAGGGAGCTTGGTCCGCGGAGCGCGGACGAAGGGGACAGCGGACATCGCGGGGACTCCTGGGGTAGGCCGGGGTGGGAGCCGGGGCGCCGCCGCGTGGCTGACGGCGCCCCGGCCGGTTCGATCAGCGGAAGTCCGCCACGTAGGAGTCGTACTCCTCGCCGAGCGACTGCTGGACCTCGGCGGGCGTCTTCGTGCCGTTGACGAGCTCCTGGAGCTCGGCCACGAGGGCGTCGTAGAAGGTGGGGGTCGGCCAGTCGGGATAGAACGACAGCCCGTCGGCCTCGTTGACGGCGTTGAAGGCCTGGATCAGCTCGAGGCTCTTCTCGTCGGTGATGTCGGCCTCATCGGCGGCGACGGGGAGCCCGCCGTTGTTGCCGATGAGCGCCTGCACCTCGGGGCGCATCGTGATGTCGATGAACTCGTAGGCGAGATCCTTGTTGGCGGCGCGCTCGGGGACGACCCAGATGTTGCCCGACGAGCCGAGGCTGAGGTCGCTCCCCGGGAACGGGAAGACGCCGAACTCGAAGTCGGTGATCTCATCGACCAAGCGGCCGTACCACCAGCTGCCCGAGACGAAGATCGGCGAAGTGCCGTTGATGAACGACAGTCCCGCGTCCTCGGCGGCGATGCCGGTCACGTCAGGCGAGAAATAGCCCGCGTCGAGGTACTCCTTCACCGTCTCGGTGGCGTAGGTGATCTCCTCGCCGCTCCAATCGACCGGGTTCTCGTACAGCTGGTAGTCGTTGACCCACTGGCGGTCGGCCTGGCTGAGCGCCAGCTGATACCAGAGCTGCCCGAGCGGGTATTCCAGTCCGCCCTCGGCGAGGGGCGTGACGCCCTGCGCGACGAAGGCGTCGAGCACCGCGATGAACTCGTCGTAGGTCGTCGGTACTTCGAGGCCGGCTTCGGCGAAGGCATCCTTGTTGTAGTAGACCGTGACGAACTCGCCGTAGTTGGGCACCCCGTACCAGGCGCCCGAGCCCATCACGCCCTCGTCGGTGTAGCGCGCGGTGGTCTGCAGCGCCGGGGCGAGCTGGTCGTCCCAGCCGTACTCCTCGACCGCCTCGGTGATGTCGGTGATGAGTCCCTGGCTCGCCAGGAACCCGGCCGTGGCGTTGCCCTTGTTGAACTCCATGAGGTCGGGCGCCTCGTCGGAGTTCAGCACCTGGCTGGCGGTGGAGCGGATCTGCTCGAAGCTGCGCTCCTCGAATTCGACCGTGGCCCCGGTCTCCTCTTCGAAGATGCGGATCGCCTCGTCCCAGGCGATGCCCATGGCGCTGTTCTCGCCCTCGTAGTGCCAGAGGGTCAGGGTGTCGTCGGATTCGCCACCCGATCCGCCGGCGCAGGCGGAGAGCACGAGTGCGGTGGCGACGAGCGCCCCTCCGGCCGTGGCCGCCCGCGCGGTCGTCTTACGTGTGATGCGTGCCATCGGTGGCACTCCTTTCTCGGTGACCTTCGTCGGCCGGGTTTTCACGTGTGCAGGTGGTGCGGTGGGTCTTGTCGAAGCGCTTCGATGATGCGCGAGCGGATAGGGCGGGAGGCTCCGGGGTCAGGCGACGGCGGAACCGGCCACGGCCGCTGACGGGGCGTCGGGAACCCGCGCGAGCGAGCCGTGGTCGAGATAGGCGGGTGGAATCAAGCGGATGCCGGGGGCCGGGCGGTCCCCGTCGAAGAACGTCAGGGCGAGGTCGACGGCGAGGTCGCACGAGGCCTGCGGGACGAGCGGGAGCGCGTCGAGGGGACGCGGGAGCGCGGAAGTGTCGAAGGTCGGCGCGACCGAGATGACCGAGATGTCGTCGGGAACACGCAGCCCGCGGCCGGCGAGTTCGGCGAGCACCGCCCGGTGCGACTCCTCGGGGCAGTGCAGCACGAGGGCGGTGACCCCGGCGTCGAGGAGCTCCCCGGTCGCCGCGCGCACGGTCGCGTCGGTGGCGTACTCGTGCCCCGTGGCGCGGAACTCGGCGGCGACGCCGAACATCCCGGCCGCAGCGAGGAACTCGTCGCGCACCCGCGGGGGGAAGTTCGATCGCGAGTACGTCACCTCAGGCTGTCCGACGAGCCCGATGCGCGCGTGGCCGGTCCGCGCGATCCTCGCCACCGCTTCTCTCGTGGCGGCCTTGAAATCGAGGTCGACGCAGACGAGACCTTCGTTGTCGTTCGGCACGCCGATGAAGACGGTGGGCGTATCGATCTCCCGCGCGAGTGCGACACGCGGGTCGTCAGGGGCGACGTCGAGCACCAGGATCGCGTCGACCAGGCGGTTGGAGGCGACCCGGCGCATGCCGGCCTGAGCGTCCTCGTCGGTCAGGAGAAGGACGTCGTAGTCGTTGCGGCGCGCGGCCACCGCGGTCGCGAGGACGAAAGCCATGTGGGTCGGCGCGTGCGTGTCTTTCCGCAGCGGCTCGGTCAGCGCGAAGATGCGCGTGCGGCGCCCGGCCAGCATGCGGGCACCGGCGTTCGGGCTGTACCCCAGACGCTGCACGGCCTCCTCGATCCGGCGTCGCGTGTCGGCCGAGACCGGTCGCTTGCCGCTGAGGGCATAGGAGACGGTGCTGATCGAGACACCGGCGGCCTTGGCCACCTCATCGATCTTCGCCATGAGGACTCCGTCGTCAGGTGTGGGGTGAGGACTATCGAAGCGCTTCGCGGAAGCGTTTCGACGATGCTGGCACATCCTCCGCGGGAAGCACAAGAGGTTTGAGGCAGATCACAACAAATGGATGCTGACGTCGCCCGCGGCATCCGCTCTCGTCGATTTCCGAGTTTGCGAAGAACGGGGAGCATCGGTCATAATCAGCGCATGACTGACGACGCACGCTCTCTGTCCGCCTGGGAGGCGAACGGGACTGCCGGCATGATGGTGGCCGGCCGCGTTGTCATGTGTTGTCGAATGTGCCGCTGACTCGGTAATCCCGCCGGACATCAGCGTCGCCGCTCCGCTTACCCGCGCAGGCGACGCGCGACACGTCCCCCGAGACTTCGTCCTTCTCGCGCATCACTGAGCGCAGCGGATGTCTCGAGCCCGGCCCCACCGGCCGATTTCGCAGCACTTCTCCGAACCCCGACTCCGCGGGTTCCGCTCCCTCGAGGAACATCATCATGTCGACCACCGCTCTTCTCGACCGTCCCGCCCCCGCCCGTCACCTGCGAGCCGTTCCGCGCGTCAGTGACGACACCCCCGCAGCCGCGACGACGCCCGCCGCCGCGCAGGCCGCCGCGCCCCGACCCGCCACGGGCGCCACGCAGCGCCACCTTCCGCCCGGCACCGCTCCGCGCGGCTTCGCCCTCTACGTCGGGTTCGACGAGGCGAAGGCACAGGCCTCGGGCGTGAGCCTTCCCGTCCTCGTCGACGCGCTGCGCCGCACCCTCGCCGAGCTCGCCCCCGATGCCGAAACCTACGCCACGGTGGCCCTCGCCCCTGCCGGCGCCGGCGGCCGCGACGTCGACGTCGTGCGCCTCGCCCTCCAGGAGCCCGCCGCGGTCGCCCGCACCAAGCCCGACGAGCCCGAAGAGCACGACGAGACGGTCCGCGGTGTGGTCGTTGACATCTCGCGCAAGCGCGTCGTCATCGACGGCGAGTCGGCGGCGCTGACCTTCAAGGAGTTCGAGCTGCTGCAGTACCTGGTCCTGCGTGAGGGGCGCACGATCGAGCGCGCCGAGCTGGTGGCCTCCCTCTGGCAGGGCGCCGAGGAGCACGACGCCCCGGGCGAGCGCACCATCGACGTGCACGTCCGGCGTCTGCGGGCCAAGCTCGGCCGCTACGAGGACATCGTCCGCACCGTCCGCGGTGTCGGCTACCGCTTCGACCGTCACGCCGACGTCGTCATCCGGTTCGGCCACGGAACGCCCTCGCCCGACCGCTTCTGATCAGCCCGGCGCGGCCGTCCTCACCGCAGCGACTCGGCGACCGTGTCCCACCACCGCACCGCGGCGGCGCGGTGCGGCTCGAACCGCCCCGCCGCCGCATCGGCGATCTCCACGCGTCGTGCGTCGAGCTCGCGCAGGCGTTCCGGCGCGCCGCCCAGGTCATCGAGATCGACGACGCCCGTCTGACCCCAGTGCCCGAGCGCGCCACTGAGCTTGATCCGCGTGTAGTCGTCGGCGGCGAGACCGAGGACCGGCACGCCCGCGGGGGCGGCGAAGACCGCCGGGTGGTATCTGCTCGTGACGAGCAGCCGCGCGCGACGCGCCAGCGCCGCCGCACCCCGGGAATCACCGCTCGGCAGAACGCGGCTCTCGCGCGTCATCCGCTCCCGCACCCGCTCGTGCAGCGCCGCATCGCCCATCGGCTCCGCGCCGGCGGACACCGGACCGAAGTGAGCGTGGAAGATGACGGGCCCGACGGCGTCGGACGCGGCATCCAGCAACCGGGCGATCCTGCTCTCGACGACGTCGGCGGGCCGTCCTGCGAACCACCCCGACAGGCTCACGAGAACGTACGGCTCGGACGGCGGGTCCTCGCTGCCGACGAGGAAGGAGGCGTCGTCCACGCCGGCGTGGACCTGGGCCCCCCACGACCGGGCGAGTGCGGCCGAGTCGTGCTCGCGCACCCCCGTCCACGCGGCGTCACGGGTCATGACGGCGACGCGTTCGGCGTCTTCGGCAACGAGGTCGGGCCCGAAGGTCTGACCGCTCACGACCACCGGAAGCCCCCGCGCGCGGGCCATCGCCGCGAGCGTGGTCCGCTCGTACACGTGAACCGGCCAGCGCGAAGCGAGGTTGCCGCCGCCGGCGATGAGCACGCCCGAGGCTTCGCTCAGCGCGTCGAGGGCTCCGCGAGCGGGGTCCCCCGACGCCAGCTCGGCCTCACCGGCCGCCGCGGCGCGAAGGAGCGATGCGCGCTCGCGCGCCACCGCACGTTCGAGTCCGACGAAACCCAGGCGATCGACGGTGGCCAGCCCATAGCGTGCCGCCGACTCCTCCGGCGCGGAGGACACCCCGATGACGCGTCCACCGCGGTCGGCGAGCTCGACGGCCGCAACCTCGAACATCGCCTCGTCACCGATGTGGATGATGCCGCCGAGCACCCCGATGTCGCCGATGGTCAGTACGTTCACGCATGGTCCTTTCCCGTCAAGCCGGTCCTCCGGCACCCGGACAACCGTAGACTTCCGAGCGGGTCACCGCACCTCGTCCGATCGCCGATCGGGCGGTGACCGCTTCGGAGGCAGCGATGGGCATCCAGACGGCGATGGACCGCATCATCGAAGCGCCCACGATCGTGCAGGCTCTGCAGGCCGCCGACGACGTCGCGTTCGAGGCAGGGCGCGACCCGGGGGTCCGCACCCTGCGCGTGTTGTCGGCCGCCCTCGTCGGCACCGACGACATCGCGGCGATCGCCGCCGTCCATGCCCTCGCCGAGATGAACGACGAAGCGGCCGGCGCCCTGCTGGTGACCCTCCTCGGCGATGAGCGCCGCTTCGTCGTCGAGCACGCCGCCTGGGCTCTCGGGCGTCGTCCCGCCCGCGCCGCCGCGATCGCGCCCCTCATCTCCCTGGTCATCGCCGGCGGTTTCACCGGAATGCTCGCCCAGCACACGCTGGAGAAGTGGGCGGCCGGCAGCGGCGAACTCCTCGCCGTCGCCCTGCTCAGCGCCACCACCGGCGAGGTCGGCGTCGAGGCTCGTGTGCGCCTCACCGAGACGCTCGGTCTGGTGCGTCATCCGCTCACGACGGCGCCGCTGTGCAGCCTCGCCGCCGACACGTCATCCCCCGCGATCGTTCGCGAGGCGGCGATCGCCGCTCTCGGGCAGCGCGCCGATGCGGACGTCATCGCTCACCTCGAAGACCTCGTCGCCGAGGGAGGCCTCACCGGCGACCTCGCACGCCTCGCGCTCATCGATGCCGATCCGCCGCACACCCGCACCTCGGCCGACGACGCCGGTGGCGAGGGGGGCCTCACCGTCGCCCAGCTCTTCCTCCACGCCGACATCGATCCCGCCCTCTCGTCCTCCGGCGCCGGCGACAACGGCGGCATCGCGACGCTGCTCGTGCGACTCGGCGACGCCCTCATCTCCGACAGCTCGGTGGTCGATCGCGTGCTCACCCTCTCGCGCGGGACGGTTGCGCAGGCGGGTCCCGACCTGCTGCAGATGGCCGGCGGCGAGCGCGGCCACCTCTACGGACATGTGCCGTTGACGAGCATCCCGGCCTCGTCGGCGACCGCCTGGCATCTGCGGGTGACGGTGCGTCGCGGCATCCGTCGTCTTCTGCGCGCCGCGGGGCGGGTCGACGTGCTGCACCTGAGGATGGCGGATGTCGGGAGCCTCGCCGCCGCTGATGTCGCGCGTGAGCTCGGCATCCCGACGGTGTTCACCGTCGCGCCCGATCCGCACAGTGTGATCGCCTCACTCGAGCGGTCGGGACGGCTGTCGCGTGAGGACTTCGGCGAGATCGACCGCACCGAGCACTTCTGGTTCCGCAGCCACCTGGTCCAGAGTCTTGCCGCTTCGGCCGCCCACTCGGTCTTCTTCCCCCGGCCCGAGCTCGAGCGCGACATGCGGGCGCTCATCGGCATCGACCTCACCTCCCATCCCGAGCGCCACACCGTCGTCGCCGAGGGCGTGGACCTCGCGGTCGTCGACGACGCCCTCTCCCGCGCCGTCGGGGTCGCGGCCGGCGCCGAGCCCGACGGCTCCATCGCCGAGCTCGCGGCTCTGATCGACGACCTCGCCCCCGACCGCCGCGGACTCCCGCTGCTCGTCACCGTCGGTCGGATGCACCGCATCAAGGGGATGGCCGCGCTCGTCGAGGCATGGTCCGCAAGCGACCTGTCCGCCCGCGCGAACCTGCTCGTCGTCGGCGGTGACCTCGCACACCCGTCAGGTGATGAGCAGCAGCAGCTCGACCTGATCGACGGCTCGGTCCCCCCGCCCGAGCGGGCCGAGCGCGGCCTCGTCGTGGCGGGTCACCGCTCGAACGACGTCGCGGCCGCCTGGCTCGCCGCAGCTCGGTTCGGCATCCCCGGCAGCGTCGCCCCGGGCGGCGCGTACGTCTGCGCGAGCGTCAAAGAGGAGTTCGGCCTGGCGATCCTCGAGGCGATGGCCACAGGGCTCGTCGTCGTCGCCCCCGACAGCGGGGGACCTGCCACCTACGTCGACGATGGCGACACCGGCTTCCTCACCGACACCGCCGACCGGGAGGCCCTCGTCACGGCGATCGGGCGGGCGCTCGATGCTGCGGCCGACGCAGATCCGCGCCGCGCCGCACGCTCGCGCACGCTTGTGGCCGAACGCTTCACGATCCAGGGCATGGCGGCCACCCTCACCCCGATGTATCAGAACGTCGCCCGGCACGAGGCGGAGCTGCGCCGCACCGCGGGACTGCTGACGTGACGCTCCTCGTCATCAGCCCCGACTACGCCTCGCACCTCCTCCCCCTCGCAGCGCTCGCGACGGCCTGGCAGAGCGCCGGCGACGACGTCGTGGTCGCCACAGGCCCCGCAACCGCGCCGATCGTGGCGGAGTTCGGGTACCGGCGCACCGACCTCCCCCTCGGGCGCGGAGCCAATGCCCGTGTCATCCGATCGTCGGAGCAGGATGCCGCGGAGGCGGCGTCTCTCGAGGGGTTCTTCGCCGCCACCCGGCGGGGCATGGTGCCCACGCTCGCCTACCAGGCGCGGGAGCGCCTGACCGACCTGATGTGGCAGCCGGTCGAGCGGGCCCGCGCGACACTGGCGGTCATCGATGAGGTCGCGCCCGATGCCATCCTCGTCGATCACCTCGCCTTCAGCGCGCGGCTCGCGCTCCACACCGCGGGGATCGCCTACGGCGACGTGGTGCTGGGGCATCCCAGCGCGCTGCCGGTACCGGGCGAGGTGTACGGCTACCCGCCGGCGTGGCCGTCGACCCTCCGGCCCGACCCGGCGGAGCTCGCCGACCTGCGGGCGCTCTGCGACGAGGTCGCTCGCCGCTTCACCGACCAGTGGAACACCACCGCCGTGGCGTTGGACCCCGGCGCGAGGGCGGTCGACGACGCCTTCATGGTGCACGGCGAGACCACGCTGTTCAACTATCCCGCCGAGCTCGCCGAGGGCGATGGACGGATGCTGCCGCCCCACCGCTTCCTCGGGTCCACACCGCGCGAGGAGCCTGCCGCCGACGACGTCGACGCCTGGATCGCGCGCGGAGAGCCGTTCGTGTACGTCAGCCTCGGAAGTTTCCTGTCGGTTCGCGACGACGTGCTCGCGCGCATCGCCGACGCGCTCCGCCGCGCCGGCCTCCGCGCGGCGATCGCGACGGGCACGACCCCGGCCTCGGCCCTCGGCGACGTGCCCGCCGGATGGCTCGTCGCCGACTACCTGCCTCAGGTGCGCCTGCTCGGCGCGGCCGCGGCAGCGGTCACCCACGGCGGCAACAATTCCGTCACCGAGGCGGTCGGCCAGGGCGTACCCCTCGTCGTCCTCCCCTTCTCGACCGACCAGTTCGCCGGGGCCGCCGCGATCGAGCGCACCGGCACCGGCCGCGCGCTCGACCCGAATCTCGACGACGTCGACGCCCTCGCCGAGGCGCTCGGGGAGGTCGCCGATCCGGGCTTCGCGGGTCGAGCGGTGCTCGAACGCATGGCGGCGGCGCAGCACGCGCACCCGGGGCCGCTCATCGCCTACGAGTCGCTCGCGCGGGCGGCACGCGGAGTCAGCTGACGGCGATGCTCAGCTGACCGCGTCCGGCACGGCGTCGGGTTCCCCGCCGAGTTCCGCCAGCACTGCGGCATCCAGGTCGTCGTAGCCGAAGACCAGCGCGGCCATCCGGTCGGGATCGTGCGCGGCGTCGCGATAGCGCTCCATCCGCGCCGCATTGGCGTCGTAGGCGGTACCGGCACGCACCTCTCCGACGTGGTGCAGGGCGTACACCCGACCCCGATGGCGGCGCGGAGGTGCGCCCAGGAGCGTCGTGTGCGCCAGGTACCAGGCGGCGTCTTCGAAGCCCCAACCGCGGAAGCCCTCGTCCTGTCCCCCGTGCGCCGCCCAGGTGCGGGGCGTCGCCACATAGATCCCCGAGCAGGCGCCGTCGACGAACTGCTCGACCGTGCAGCGTTCGAGGGGCACGCCGGCGGCGTAGTCGGCCGACCCGGTGCGGCCGAGCCAGCGGTACTCGTCGTAGGGCAGGTGCACCAGATCGCTCGTCGCGGCCGCACGGATGGCGGCGAGCAGCGGCTCGCGCTCGGGAATGGTGTCGGCGTCACCGATGACCACCACCTCGTCGATCGCCGCATCGCGCATCGCGGCGTTGCGACAGGCGGCCAGCACGAACGGATCATCTCCGGTGTCGATCGTCAGGATCGGAACCCCCGGGAGGTTCTGCTGATACCAGGCGACGACGCGATCGAAGGCGTCCAGACGTGACGGCGCGGGGCGCCAGGGGATCACGATTCTCACTGCGGGCACGACGGGAGTGATCAATGCACCTTCCTTTCCTCGGCGAGCATAAGCGACGGCGGACCCCTCGCGGACACGGGACCTGATGTCGGTGGACGGGCGTACCGTGAGGGGGTGACCTCGCCCGTTCCGCCCCGGCTTCCGCGGCGGTCGGGCGCGCGGTTACGCCCCGATCTCGCAGCCGTGCCGGGCACCCCCGCGAGCGGCCCGCCGATCGAGACCGAGTACCGTCCGCGGCATCCGCTCGACCTGCGTCGCGTGCTCCTCTTCCAGCGCCGGGGCTACGGCGATCCCACTCATCTCGATGACGGCCCGGTGATCTGGCGCGCGTGCCGAACGCCGGAGGGCGTGGCGACCATCGCGATCCGCGCGGCCGCCGGCGGCGCGGTGCGCGGGGCGGCGTGGGGCCCGGGGGCGGCCTGGGCGATCGCTCAGCTGCCGGCGCTCTGCGGCAGGGACGACGACCTCGACGGGTTCGATGCGTCGCGTCACCCCCTCATCGCCGAGACCCATCGACGCAATCCGGGTCTCCGGCTCGGTCGCACCGACCTCGTCTTCGACGCGCTGGCGGGCGCGATCATCGAGCAGAAGGTCACCGGCAAGCAGGCTTTCGCCGCGTGGCGGCGGATCGTGCGCGGGTTCGGCGAGCGCGCGCCCGGCCCGACGCCGGTGCCGATGTACGCACCGCCGTCGGTCGACGGCTGGCGGCACGTGCCGTCGTGGGCCTGGCATCGCGCCGGGCTCGAGCCACCGCAGGCGCGCACCCTCGTCGCCGCCGCGCAGCGGGGCACGCGCATCGAGCAGGCCACCCACGCCGCCGCGACGGGCGACGAGCGCGACCGCGTTCTCACCAGCCTCCCCGGGGTGGGAGTCTGGACCGCCGCCGAGACGCGGATCCGCGCCTTCGGCGACCCCGATGCCGTGAGCGTCGGCGACTACCACGTGGCCCACGAGGTCGGATTCGCCCTGACCGGTGCGCGCGCGGACGACGACGGGATGCTGGAACTCCTCGCCCCCTGGAAGGGCCACCGTCAGCGCGTCATCCGCCTCATCGGTCTCAGCGGAGTGCGGGAGCAGCGGCGCGGTCCCCGGGTGCACCCGGAAGACCACCGCGACCGATGAGCAGCGCCGTAGGCTGAGCGCATGGCTTCTCGCACGGGCTGGCCTCGCGGCCGCACCAACTGGGTGATCGGCAGCATCCTCATCTTCGCCGGCGGCGCGTTGTTCGGACTGATCTGGGGATCGGTCGGGCTCGGGCTCGCTGTCGCGGCCGCCGTGTCGATCGGGTGGCTCATCGCCTACGAGTCGTGGCGGGGCCAGAAGGTCGGGCTGAACGACCCCGACGACGACGGCGCCCGCCTGTAGCGCGGGTCAGCCGAGGACGGCCGGGGGCGCGGACTCCTCACCGAGAACGTGCTCGGCGAGGAAGGCGAACACCGTTTCGTACCAGACGACAGCGTGCTGGGGCTTCAGGATCCAGTGATTCTCGTCGGGGAAGTACAGGAAGCGGTGGGGCATGCGCCCGTCGGCGTCGGCGTGGTGCTCGGCGAGATCCGACCAGAGGCGCAGCCCCTCGCCGATGGGCACCCGGTAATCCCTGTCGCCGTGGACGACGAGGACGGGGGTGCGGATGTCGGCGACGAAGCGGTGCGGTGAGTGCTCGATCATCGCCTCGGGCGTGAAGATGCGCTGCCAGTAGTCCGCGCTGTCGGTCGTGCCCGCGAACTGGTCGAGTGCCCACAGGCTCGCGTGCGTGACGATCGCCCGGAACCGATCGGTGTGTCCGGCGACCCAGTTGGCCATGTACCCGCCGAACGATCCGCCCATCGCGGCGGTGCGGGACTCGTCGATGTCGTCGCGCGCGACGACGGCGTCGGTGATCGCCATGAGGTCGGTGTAGGGCTTGCCGCCCCAGCTGTTCCACCCGCGGGCGATGAACTCCAATCCGTAGCCGGTGGACAGCGCCGGGTCGGGAAGCAGCACGGCGTAGCCGCGTGCCGCGGCCAGGAGCGGCGCCCACCGCCAGCTCCACGCGTTCCAGCTGTTGAGCGGGCCTCCGTGGATCCACAGCAGCAGCGGGGCCGGCGCCTCGGCCGACGCACCCTCGGGGAGCACGAGCCACGCCCGCACCCGGGCGCCGTCTTCAGCCGTGGTCTCGACCTCGGTGATGCGACCGGGAACGGCCGGCGCGGGAGTGGGAGTGGCCAGGGGCGTCACCTCACCCGACGGCTCGATCCGCACGGGGTGCGGGGGAACGAGCCACGAGGAGCGGAGCGCGACCAGCCCCCCGCCCGAGCGATCGATGCGGACATGCGAGTACGTGAAGTCGTCCGAGACGATCGCCGTGACCTCGCTGTCCTCTTCGCCAGGGCTGCTCGTCAACGCGATCCGGAAGACCGGACCGCGCCCGTTGTCGTCGGCGGTGACGATCAGTGCGTCATCCGCCGCGGCGAAGGCGATCGACGACGGCCAACGGTCCCAGTCGGCGGCGACGCGTCGCGCGTCCGACCCATCGAGCTGCGAGACCCAGAGCTCCTGCTCGGTCGGCCCTGAGGGGGTGGTCACCGCGGTGCGCAGGAAGGCCAGGCGCGTGCCGTCGTGGCTGATCGCGGGCATCTCGATGTCGAAGCCGTCTTCATCGCGCAGCACGGTGTGCGTTCCGGTGGCGACATCGATGCTCACCAGGATCCGTCGCCCGCCGCGCGCCTCGGGGCGATCGATGCTGGCGACGAGGGTGGTGCCGTCGGGGCTCAGCGCGGCCTCGGCGTGCCGGAGGGCTCGGCCCGGAGCGGGCATCAGATCGGCGGGGCGCGGGAGGGTCGTCGGGTAGGGGGTCGGTTCGGCCGCCTCGGCCGTGAGGTGTGCGACGACCTCCGCTTCCTCGGTGGCGGTGTCTTCCACGGCCGCGGCGAGCGTGTCGGCGAGGCCCTCGAGGTCGACCGCGAGCAGGTGGGGCTCGGCGGGGCCCAGGTCGTGGTCCCAGAACCTGACCGGGTAGGAGTCGTGGAGGATCGCCGAGACCTTCTTCTTCGTGCGCTCGGCACGTCGCGCCGCGTCATCCTCGATCGACGAGGCCGAACGCAGCAGCGGGGCCGAGACGACGACGCGTCCCGTCTGCTCCGCCGTCGCGGCGATGCTGCTCACGCCGCCGGCGAGCCGCGTCACCGGGCGGGCCTCACCGCCCTGCGCCGGGAGGAGCCAGAGCTGGCCCGGCTCGTCGTCGACATCCGATTCGATGTCATCGCGCGCCGAGACGAACAGGATGTCACCGCCCGGCGTGAACGCCGCACCGCTCTCGCCCTTCGCCGACCGGGTGAGGCGCCGGGGCGCACCGTCTCCCCGCACGGGCACCGCCCACAGGGAACGCTCGTACCCTGTGGCATCCTTCTTCAGAGCGGCCACCGTCAGCACCGCGGTGCTGCCGTCGGGCGAAAGGGCCAGACCTTCCACGCGAGGAAGGGCGATGTAGTCGTCGAGCGCGTCGAAGGGGGTGGGCATTCCCCCACGCTAACCGAGCGCCTCGCGGACGCGGTCGACCGGGTGCGCCATGCTGTGGACGAGGAGAGGGGTGCCGATGCTGGTCGCCGTCGTCGGAGGAACGGGAACCGTGGGCGCGCACGCCGTGCGTGCGCTGCGCGACAAGGGGCACGACGCCGTGGCGCTCAGCCGGGCGAGCGGCGTGGATGTCTCCGGGGGCGTGGGGCTGGATGACGCGCTCGTCGGCGTCGAGGCGGTCATCGACACCACCAACGTCTCCACGCTCTCCGCCAAGGCCTCGGTCGCGTTCTTCGAGGCCGGCACCCGGCACCTGCTCACCGCGGCCGATCGGGCGGGGGTGTCGCACCTGGTGACCCTCTCCATCGTCGGCGTCGACCGCATGCCGCACGACTACTACGCCGGCAAGGTGGGGCAGGAGCGCCTCGTCGCCGGGGGCGCGGTGCCGTGGAGCATCGTCCGCGCGACGCAGTTCCACGAGTTCGCGGCTCAGATCTACCGGCAGGCGGCCTTCGGACCGCTCCACCTCGCACCGCGGGCACGCCTCCAGCCCGTCGCCGCCGCGGAGGTGGGGGCCTACCTCGCCGAGGTCGCCGTCGGCGCCCCGCAGGGGCGCGCGCAGGAGATCGCCGGCCCGCTCGAGGAGGCGCTCGACCGGATGGTGCAGGACTACGCCGGCACCCTCGACGAGAAAGTGTGGACGCCGTCGGTGAGCCTGCCGGGAAAGCAGATGAAGGCCCTCCGGGACGGCCTCGGCCTCCCCGTCGGCGAGCCCCGCCGCGGCTACCAGACGTACGCGGAGTGGCTCACATCTCGCCGTGCGTGAGCGGCTCACCGGTCCCGCCTCGTGAGGCCCGACCCTTCTGGTGCCGGCGCGGAAGCAGTCGTATCGTTGGCGCCAGGAGGTGATGGTCATGGCTGAGATCGGCGATCGCGTCATCATCCACGGCAGGACAGTGGGCGCTGCGGAGCGGACCGGCGTGGTGACCGGCGTCCGCGGGCACGCCGACGAACCGCTCCTGGTCGTCCGCTTCGATGACGGTCACGAATCGATGCTCTCGCCGGGAAGCGACTGCGTCATCGTGCCGCACTGAGTGCGGCGCGGGACGGGCGGTGTGGAGGTGTGCGAGATGGCTACATCTCTTCGTGCGTGAGCGGGTCGCCGTCCCACAGACGACCGCGCTCGAGGCCGGAGATCTCGGCGACCTCGTCGGCGCTGAGAGAGAAGTCGAAGATGTCGGCGTTCTCACGCTGACGCTCGGGGTCGGCCGACTTCGGGATCGCGGTGCTGCCGAGCTCGACGTGCCACCGCAGCACGATCTGCGTCGGCGTCTTACCGTGCGCCTCGGCGAGCTGGACGATCACCCGCTCGGTGAGAAGCTCGCTGCGCCGCGCGAGCGGGCTCCAGCTCTCGGTGCGGACGCCGAGCTCGTCGTGGAAGGCGCGAAGCTTCGCCTGCGGGAAGTAGGGGTGGAGCTCCACCTGGTTCACGGCCGGAACGACACCGGTCGCGTCGACGAGTTCGGTGAGCATCTCCTCGGTGAAGTTCGACACCCCGATCGATCCGACCAGACCGGCCTCGCGCGCATCGATCATGCCGCGCCAGGTGTCGATGTACTTCCCCACGCTCGGGTTGGGCCAGTGGATGAGGTGAAGGTCGATGCGCTCGAGGCCGAGCCGGTCGAGCGAGTCGCGGATGCTCCGCACCGCCTCGGTGCGGCCGTGCTCACGCCCGGGGATCTTCGACGTCACGAGGATCTCGTCGCGAGGGACGGATGACCGCCGCACAGCCTCGCCGACCTCGCGCTCGTTCTCGTAGTTGACCGCCGAGTCGAGCAGCCGATAGCCGGTGTCGAGCGCCGCGACGATCGCGTCCGAGCCCTCCGCTCCGCGCAGGTTGTACGTGCCGAGCCCCACCTGGGGGAAGGACACACCGTCATTGAGGGTCACCGTCGGAATGGAGATCATGTCTCCATTGTGGCCGCGGCCCGGCATCCGACCTCCACTCTTGACGCGACGATCACCGCCCAACCCGTGCCCGCAGCGCGATAGCGTCGGAAGGGGAGCACTCGAGGAGGAGACCATGCCCGACGATCCGCTGCGGCCGCAGACCCAGGCTCTGCTCGACGCCGTCAACGCGCTCGATCTCGACGCGCTCCGCGCGATGGTCGACGACGATTACGGCATCGTCGACGTCGATCCTCAGGGACAGTCGGTCGTGATCGAGACCAAGGACGCGTGGGATGCCTACATGACCACGAACTTCGCGGCGATGCGGGCCGCGGGCGCCGCGCTGTCGTCTCGGGTGACGGGGTATCACGGCGAAGAGGCCGGGGAGATGGGTTACTCGGTGGTGACGTTCGTCCAGCGGGTGCAGATCGGTGAGACCGTGATCGAGAATCCGTGCGTCGCCACGATCGTGTGGAAGCGGACCCCGGAGGGCTGGAAAGAGGCCCGCTGGCACTGCTCCCCCGCCCCGGCCTGACACCCGGCCGGCGGGCGGCGCTCGGATCTACAGGTCTTCGGGCACGAGATCGCCCTGTCCCTCCTCGCCGAGCTCGGCGGCAACCGGGTCCTCCCCCTGCGTCTCGGGCTGGAGGGCCTCATCGAGGTAGGGCTCCTCCGGGCCGTCGGCGGCGACGGTGTCGGCGTCGGGAAGGCGCCCCTCGAACTCGAGCTGGGCGAGGTCGTCCTCGCCCCCGACCGTGGTGTCCGCCACGCCGGGGCTCGTTTCGCCGACGACCTCGAGGCCCGCCTGCTCGTCGCGCTCGGGGGTGGTTTCGCTGAAGCCGCTCATGTGATCCTCTTCTCCTCGGTGGTGGACACCCGAGTACACCGCGGATCGAGGCCTCTCTGCACCGGGGTGACGACGAGCGCGCGCTCGCCTATGCTTCTCCGGGCGGCGCGGTCGTGCCGCGCACGCCGACGATCGCCGAGTCGACGACGCTCGCCGCGAGGGCGTCGACGAGTTCGCGCGGCTGCCAGCGCACCGGGCCGTGCACGGCGATGTCGGCGAAGCCGTGCACCGCCGACCAGCACGGCCATTCGGCCAGGGGGCGGCGCTCAGGGGCGAGCGCACCGGCATCCACCATCTCGTCGAGCACGTCCATCAGCAGCCGGAAAGGCGCGACGATCTCGTCGTCTAGCGTGACGATCCCCTCGCTGGCCCGGGTGTCCTGCGTGAAGAAGGCGGTCTCGAACCAGCCGCGCTCGTCGACGGCGAAGGCGATGTAGGCCAGGCCCACGCGACGGAGCCGCTCGATGGATGCCGCAGCGCGGCCGAGTCCGGACGGGGTGGCCGCGACGCGCTCGGCGATCGCCTCGGCCAGCAGTCGCTGCGCCTGCCCGGCGACCGCGCGGACCAGGTGGTCGCGGTCGGAGAAGTGCCGGTACGCGGCGTTCGGCGAGACGCCGACGGCGCGGGTGATCTCCCGGAGCGAGACGGCGCTCGGTCCTCCCTCCCGCGCTCGCGCGAGCCCCTCGTGGACCAGCGCATGTCGGAGGTCGCCGTGATGATACGTGCGAGCGGAATCGGCCATTGCCTCCTCCGCTCCGGGTGTGTAGATTGGCGCCACCGCCGATGTTCACGGTGTGAACATGAGTCTACCGCAGCAGGCGGGCCGGCCGGCATCACCACGACGGGAACGAGAACGATGAGCACGCAGACCACGGATGCGGCGGCGTACACCCCCGGCCCGCGGACGGTTCGGGCCTTCTACCAGGTGCTCGTGAACACCGCCGTCGCGAACGTGACGTCGAGCTACCTGTGGTGGGCGCTGACCTTCTGGGCCTACCTCGAGACGGGGTCGGTGCTCGCGACCTCCATCATCGGCGGGTCGTACATGCTCCTCGTCGCTCTTCTCGGCGTGGTCTTCGGGGTCCTCGTCGATCATATGAAGAAGAAGGCCGTCATGCTGCTCTCGAGCACCGTGACACTCGTGACCTACCTTCTGGCCGGGGCGCTGTACCTGTCGTTCCCCGAGAGCGTGCTGGTCGACTGGGGCGGACCCTGGTTCTGGTTGTTCGCCGGGGTCATCCTGATCGGCGGCGTGGTCGAGAACCTTCGCAACATCGCACTCTCGACCACCGTCACGCTGCTGATCCCCTCCGACCGGCGCGACCGCGCCAACGGACTGGTCGGAGCCGTCCACGGCATCGCCTTCATGGTCACGAGCGTCTTCTCCGGTCTGTCCGTCGGTCTCCTCGGTATGGGATGGACCGTGGTCATCGCGATCGCCGCGACCGCCGTGGCGCTGACCCACCTGCTCTTCGTGCCGATCCCCGAACGCGGCGTGGTGCACGTCGAAGGCGTCGTACCGCAGACGGGGTTCCGCGGCGTCATCCCCGCGGTCATCGTCGTTCCGGGACTCCTCGCCCTCATCCTTTTCACCACCTTCAACAACCTCGTCGGCGGCGTGTTCATGGCACTCATGGACCCGTACGGCCTGGAACTCTTCTCGGTCGAGGTGTGGGGCATCATCCTCGGCATCACGAGCTTCGGCTTCATCATCGGCGGGGGCCTCGTGGCCAAGTTCGGTCTGGGCAGGAACCCGGTGCGAACTCTCCTCCTCGTCAACGTCGCCATCGCGATCCTCGGGATGACCTTCGCGATCCGCGAGTGGTGGTGGCTGTACGCGCTGGGACTGCTGATCTTCATGTGCCTCATGCCGATCGCCGAGGCGTCGGAGCAGACGATCATCCAGCGGGTCGTGCCCTTCGAGTCGCAAGGGCGCGTCTTCGGCTTCGCCGCCAGTGTCGAGTCGGCCGCAGCTCCCGTGTCTGCGTTCATCGTCGGGCCACTCGCGCAGTTCTGGCTGATCCCCTACATGAACTCCGAGGCGGGTCAGTCCTCCCTCGGCTGGCTGCTCGGACCGGGCGAGGCTCGCGGCATCGCCCTGGTCTTCGTCGCAGCGAGCGCGATCCTGCTGATCGTCGTGCTGCTGGCCTTCGCCTCGGCACCGTACCGACGGTTGTCGCGGGCGTACGCCACAGCGCCGCCCCCCGCCTCTGCCGAGCCGGGCGGAGCGGAGACGGAATCATCCGCAACGGTCGGTGAGGCCGGCCAAGACCTTCGGTCGGCGGTGCGCTGACCCGCGGAATCCGTTCGTCGACGAAAGGAAACCCATGAGCACCACGACATCCGCCCTCCCCCCGGTCGTCACCGAGGACGAGTGGCGCGACGAGCTCGCGGCGCTGCGCGCTCGCGAGAAGGCCGCCACCCGTGAGCTCGACGCGATTGCCGCGCAGCGGCGACGCCTGCCGATGGTGAAGCTTCCCGACTATGTGCTGGAAGGGCCGGCGGGCCCCGTGCGGCTCGTGGACATCTTCGGAGGCAGATCGCAGTTGATCACCTACCACCACATGTGGGAGCCCGGAGCCGAGTGGCAGTGCGGCGGCTGCACGTCCTTCACCTCGCAGTTCACGCGGCTCGGGTTCCTCGACCACTACGACGCGCAGTTCGTCGTCGTGACCCAGGGCGCGATCGAGGAGGCCCTCGCCTACCGCGAGAAGGTGGGCAACCGGATGGATTGGTACTCGACCGCGAACAGTCCCTTCGGGGCCGATATGGATGCTCCGGCCGGGGGCGGGTTCGCCGTGAACGTGTTCCTCCGCGACGGCGACACCGTCTACCGCACGTGGCACACCAACGGACGCGGAACCGAGCAGCTCAGCCACACCTTCGCCCTCGTCGACCTGCTGCCGTGGGGGCGCCAGGAGGACTGGCAGGACTCTCCCGAAGGGTGGCCGCAGGAGCCGACTTACTCACGCTGGGTCGATCCCGGCGAGATCGCCGCGCGGTACGGAGCCTCCTCCGGCCACCAGGACTGAGGGCGGGGTGTCCGCCGCGTCCGACGGTCTTCCATCAGGAATCGGGAGGCCCGCCCTGCGCGCGCTCGAGAGCGCGGGCCTTCGGACCCTGGCGGATGTTGCGGGGCGATCCCGCGACGAGATCGCTGCCCTGCACGGTGTCGGCCCGACGGCGGTTCGCGCGCTCGATGCCGCTCTCGCCGAGGCAGGCCTGCGCTTCACGAGCTGATGCTCGTTTTATCACGAGGAAGCGAGATCCAGCGGCCCCCACATCGGCGGAATCTGGTTCGAGCTGGGGTTGAGGGTTTCGGGTCTCGATGTCGGAGGGTGGTGCCATGATTCATACATGCGTTCGAACCCGCGGCTCACCCTCCTCAGTGACGAGGACCGGTCTGAGCTGACGGGTGTGCTCACGCGGGTGGAGGCCGCGCAGGCGGCGTTGGCGGCGGCGGAGGCGGAGCAGACCCGGGTGTTGGCCGAGGCGGGGGCGTTCGCGGCGCGGCTGGCGGAGGGGTCGACCGCGGTGGTGCGGGATCGGGATATGGCGTTGCGGGGTGTGGCGGCGGAGATCGCGGCCGCGGTGCGACTGTCCGACCGGTCGGTCCAGCGCCAGATTGATAGTGCTTTCGCGTTGGTGAACGACTACCCCGCGACGGTGCACTGCCTGGAGAAGGGGCTGATCACGCGGGCGCATGTGGCGGTGGTGGAGGATGTCGGGCGGCGGTTGCCTCCGGAGGTGAAGGGGGAGTTCGATCAGCTGGCCGCGGAGATCTGTCTGGACGAGACCCCGGGTCGTGCGCGTGCGGATTTGGAGATCATCGCCGAGCGGATGCACCCGCGGACACTGACCGAGCGGCATGCGGGGGCGTTTCGGGAGCGGAAGATCGTCCGGTACGCGATCGGGGACGGGATGTCGGAGCTGCGGGCGGTGCAGTCCACGGTTCTGATCGAGGGGATCTTCCAACGCATCACCGACGAAGCCACCGCGGTCATCACCGCTCGAGAACCGCAGCCGGGCGATGATGTGGCGCCGGACACCCGGTCGATCGATGAGGTCCGCGCGGACGTGTTCGCCGACATGCTCCTCACCGCCGTACCGAGCCTCAACCCGACCGGCTCTGGTGACCTGCCGGGAGGGTTGGGCGCGATCACCGCGAAGGTGCAGGTCGTCATCCCCGTCATGGCCCTCATGGGGCAAAGCGATGTCCCGTGCGATCTTGCCGGGGTCGGGCCGATCGATGCCGAGACGGCGCGGTTGCTTGCGGGGAACAGTGACGGGATGTGGGAGCGACTCCTCACCCATCCGGTCACCGGGTTGACGATGGCAGTGGACACCTACCGCCCGACCGGGGCGATGGTCCGGTTCCTGAAGGGCCGGGACAAGCACTGCCGGTGGCCAGGATGCCGGATGCCCGCCCGAACCTGCGAGATCGACCACAACCACGACGCCGCCCTGGGCGGGAGAACCGAGATCTGCAACCTGTCCTGCCTGTGCCAACGGCATCACAGCATGAAACAGTTCACCGCCTGGAAGGTGAAACAACTCCCTGGTGGAGTCATGGAGTGGACGTCACCGACGGGCAGGATCTACACCGACAATCCACCGGGTCATGGGGTGCACTTCTCCCCGGAGGAGGACGTCCCCGACGACCTGTGGGTGAAATGGACCACCTTCACCGGCGAGTTCCGCATCACCGACGAACCGGCTGACAACCCCCACGAACCCGCACCCTTCTGAGGTCGAACCGGCGCGGCAGGTGACGCGACGACTCGACCCCAGCGGCCGGGCCCGGGGTACGGGGACCACTCAGGCCGTGGTGACGTTCAGGCTCCAGGTCACGCCCAAGCGGTCGGTGAGCATGCCGAATCCGGCGCTCCACGCCGATGCGGCCAGCGGTTCGACGATCGCGGCTCCGGCGGACAGCTTCTCCCAGAAGCCCTGCAGTTCATCGAAGCTGTCGGAGCCGATGGACACGAACATCGCCTGATCGGTGAGGGTGGTGTTGTCCTCACGGCGAGTGGAGCCTCCGCCGGCGATCGAACCCCCGGTGCGACCCGGGATGTCGTAGGCCATGAGCCGGAAGCCGTTCTCGGCGGTGACGAGACCGAAGACGACCTTGTCCGCGCCGGGCACCGCAGACGGCATCCCGAAATCGGCATAGCTGTTGATGACGACGTGACCGCCGAAGACGGACTGGTAGAACTCCAGCGCCGCGCGCGCGTCGCCGCAGAAATTCAGGTGGGTGGTGGTCTGGATCGACATGCCTACTCCTCAGGGATGGTGCCTGGCCTCGCGCCGGCGACATCCAGCCTGGCAACCGTGTAGGTCAGTTTCCGGCCTAGATGCGAACTAACCTCGACCCATGCCCCCGACGACGACCGCTCGGCTGCTTCGCCTCCTGTCGCTGTTGCAGACCGGCCGCGAATGGCCCGGCTCCGTCCTCGCCGAGCGACTCGAGATCGCGCCCCGCACCATCCGCCGCGACGTCGAGCGCCTTCGGGAGATGGGCTACAACATCGAAGCGACGATGGGGCCGATCGGGGGCTACCGCCTGGATGCCGGCAGCGAACTCCCACCCCTCCTGTTCGACGACGATCAGGTCGTCGCGCTCGCGATCGCCCTTCAGGCGGCGACGGGCACCGGTGCCGGGATCGACGAAGCGGCGCTTCGGGCCCTCACCACCCTCCGTCAGGTGATGCCCTCTCGGCTGCGCCATCGGCTGAACGCGCTCGACTTCACTGTGATCCCGCGCCGCCCTGGCACCGCGACACTCGACACGGTCTCGCCGGAGGTCCTCATCGCGCTGTCGTCCGCTGTACGCGTTCGACACGTGGTCCGGTTCGACTACCGCGATCACCTCCGCCGGGTCGAACCGCACCATCTCGTGTCGGTCGAGAGCCGTTGGTACCTCGTGGGGTGGGATCTCGAGCACGGGGACTGGCGCATCTTCCGCGCCGACCTCATCGAACCCCGCACCCCCGCCGGCCCGCGATTCGCCCCGCGCGACCTTCCCGAGCGCAATGTCGCCACCTTCGTGGCCGCCCGGTTCAAGGGTTCCGAGCAGGGCGACCAGTGGCCGTGCGTCGGAAAGGTCATTCTCCACCGACCCGCCCGAGATGTTCTCCCCTTCGCGGGCGACGGCATCGTGGAAGACCTCGGCTCCGACCGGTGCAGCATCGAAGTCGGCTCCTGGTCGTGGATCGCCCTCGCCGCATCTCTCAACCGATTCGACACCGAGATCGAGGTGCTCTTCCCGGCGGAGCTCACCGAGGCCTTCCGAACGCTGGCCGCCCGGAACGCCGCGACGGCGCGTTCGTGGCGCGAATGAAGCGTCGCCGTCGTCATCTCCGGAGTCCCGGCACCGGCAAATCGGCCGTCGCGACCCCTGGCGCCGCGCGAGCGCGGTGGCGGGGGCCGCACGAGCGGATCGCTGCGTCAGCGTCGATCGCCGCGGTCGCGGCATCCGCTCTCCATCGCTTGGAATCAGCCGAGCCGCACACGCCGTAGAGACCGTTCGCGCGTAGGGTTTCGAGCATGGCCGCCGACCCGCCCGCAAAGAAGCCTCAGATCGACCAGCGGCCGTTCCTCGAGGCGACCTCCGAAGCGAAGTCGCGGTACGGCCGCTTCAACCTGGCGGTCATCGGCAATACCGGCGTCGGCAAGTCGTCGCTGGTCAATGCGGTCTTCCAGCGCGACTGGGCCGCGGTCGGCAAGGGCCTGCCCGTCACGAAGGGCGTGCGGTATTACCACGACGACTCCCTCGGCATCTGGGACATCGAAGGCTTCGAGATCGGCTCCGCGGTCCCGCCGCGTGAACAGCTCCGCGACCACCTGAAGACCATCGAGCAGCACCCGCGCAACGAGCAGATCGCCGTGGTCTGGTACTGCGTGAAGGCCAACGACGACCGGCTCACACGCGCCGACATCGAGATGATCCAGGAGCTGGATGCCCGCGGTCTGCCGGTGATCCTCGTGCTGACGAAGGTCGACTGGGAACGCAACGCACTCAAGGGGAGCCGGCGTCCGACGAAGGGCACCCGGGAGTTCATCGAGTGGCTCGAGAACCCCGTCGACGAAAGCGGCCGGCCCATCACGATCCCCTTCGCCCGGGTCATGCCCACCTCCACGCGCGAGAAAGACGGAAAGGGCACGGGCCACGGGCTCGGTGATCTCGTCGCGGAGACCCTCGCGCTGTCGCCCGCCGACGCGAAGGATGCGTTTCGCATCGCCCAGCGACTCAACCTCCCCTGGAAACGCGAGATGGCCCGGCCCATCATCACCGGCGCCGCAGGGCTCGCCGCCGGCGTCGCGGCGACGCCGATTCCCGTCGGTGACGCGCTGGCCCTGGCGCCGATCCAGCTCGGGATGATGGGGCGCATCGCCGCCATTTACGACCTCGAACTGAAGACGATGATGTCGGCCGGCGCGCTCGCCCAGCTCGCCGTGCAGATCTCCGGCCAGGCGCTCGCGCGCAGCTTCCTGAAACTCATCCCCGGCGCCGGCAATGCCGTGAACGCCAGCGTCGCTGCCGCGCTCACGGTCGCGATGGGCGAGGGATGGATGCGCCTGTGCGAACAGGTCCACACCGGCAAGCTCGACCTCGCCAAGGTCGGGGATGCCTGGGGCGAATACGTTCCCGGAGCGCTCGACGTCGTGCGCAAGATGGCCGAGCAGCGGGTCGGGAAGAAGAAGCTCTAGCGAACGGCGGCGTCGGCGGGTCGCATCCGGATCCCCGACGACTTCAGCTCCAGCGCCGCGAGCTGCGCGAGGACGGCGGGGTCGCCGCGGCGCCACGCCCCCGAGGCGTCGACGTGCACCGCCGCCAGACTCGTGAGCTTCTGGTTCGCCAGCGCGCGCAGCGCGAGCAGGTCCACGCCCGCGCCGCTGCGAAGCACGACCCTCGCCCGCCGCGCACGCCGGATGAAGCGGATGCGAGGCAGCAGCCAGATGGCCAGCACGAGCATCGTCGGAATCAGAGCGATCCCCAAGCCCAGCGTCAGCGCCAGCTGCTGCACGAGCACCTGCTGACTCTCGCCCGCCTGCTCGAGCGCCGTCCCCGCCGAACTCGCACCGTCGAACGGCGCACGGACGGTTCCGCCGATGAGCGGGATGCCGGCGAGCTGATCGCCGATGTCGGTCATCGACTCCTGGAACCCGCTCCCCGCCCGCTGCATGTCGACGCCGAACGAGGCGAGGGCCGCGACGGCGGAGTACACGGCGATGCCGAACCAGATCCAGAGGATGATCGCGGCGAGCGCGAGCGTATCGGCGATGATCTGGCGCGTTCGCTGCGGCGCGAAGTCAGAATAGAGTTTCACGGCCCCACCCTGGCATGCGTACAGGAAAACGCGGGGCGGGGCGGTGTCGATCGAGGGAGATACGCATGCCGACAGCCGGAGAGGTGCTCACCCCGACGGCGTGCGCGCACATCGCGGCCATCCTGCACAACGACCCCCGTGCCCGGCTCGACGAACCCGGCGGAGTACATCAGATGCGCGTCGCGACGCGCCGCCTGCGAAGCCTGCTGCAGACCTTCGCGCCGATGTTCCGAGCCGAGGAGGTCGCGCCCCTTCGCACCGAACTGAGATGGCTCGCCGGCGAGCTCGGTGTCGCGCGCGACGCCGAGGTGATGCAGGCGGAGATCGCCACGGCGATCCGTGACGAAGACGCGCCGGCGGACGCCGGCGCCGGCATCGAAGCGAAGATGGATGACGCGCATCGGGCGGCGCACGCGCGGCTGTGCGGCGCGCTGGACTCCGACCGCTACCACCGGCTCGTCCTCGATCTGGATCGCTTCGTCGACGATCCCCCGCTGAGCGCCAAGGCCGGTAAACGCGCTCGACGCGTGCTGCCCCGACGGGCCGACAAGGCCTTCGCCCGCGTGCGGTCCGCCGTCGCGCACGCCCGAGCGGCGGACACACCGCAGGAACGCGACCTCGCGCTCCACGACGCGAGGAAGGCGGCGAAGCGCGCCCGATACGCCGGGGAAGCGTTGGCGGATTCCTTCGGAGAACCCGCGGCTCTCTTCGCGTCGCGGATGGAGGACGTGCAGGAGCAGCTCGGTGAGTATCAGGACAGCGTGGTCATGCGCGCGCGACTGCGCGAGTTGGCGGCCGCCGAGACCTCGCCGACGACCGCATTCCTCTACGGCCGCCTCGATGCCCGCGAAGAGCGGCGGGGGGAGCTCGCTCTCGAACGCTTCGATGGGGCGTGGGAGGCGGCGACGGAGAAGTCGGTGACGGCCTGGACGCACTGACCTCAGGAGAAGCGTGACGCGGCCTCGACGAGCACGTCTTCACTGCCGGCGTAGATGCCGTCGGGCCGCGGCCAGTGCGTGATGACATCGGTGAACCCGAGGGAGGCGGCGCGGCCGGCGGCGTCTTCGAACTTCTGCACGCTCTCGAGGAAGTACGTGCTCTCGGAGTCGAGCGACAGGTACCGATCGAGCGTCTGCGGGTCGCGTCCCTGAGTGGCGAGGGCGTCGTCGAGACGTGCGCCGAGGGCGGCGATCGCCCGCCACCATTCCTCCTCGGGCTTGCCCTCGGGCCCCGTCGTCACCCACGCGTCACCGCGCTCGGCCACCAACGCCAACCCCTTCGGTCCGTTCGCGGCGAGGATGAGGGGCACGCGCGGATGCTGCGCGGGCTCCCCCACCATCCGTGCGTCGTGGGCGGTGTACCAGTCGCCGTCGAAGCTGATCCCACCCGACCCGGGCGTTTCGAAGCGGAGCAGCTCATCGAGCGCGGCGACGAACTCGACGTAGCGTTCGTGGCGCTGACGGGGCGTGTACTCGGGCTGGCCGAGGACGAAGGCGTCGAACCCGGTGCCGCCCGATCCGACGCCCAGCAGCATCCGTCCGCCCGAGATCTCGTCGACGGTCACCACCTCCTTGGTGAAGGGCACCGGATGCCGGAAGTTCGGCGACGCCACGAAGGTGCCGAGCCTGATCGTCGTGGTCGCAAGAGCCGCGGCCGTCAGCGTCGGAATCGTCGCATGCCAGGGCTGGGCGGCGAGCGAGCGCCACGAGAGGTGGTCGTAGGTCCAGGCGTGGTCGAAGCCGAGGTGTTCGGCGGCTTCCCACTTGCGGCGGGCCTCAGCCCAGGGCTCCTGCGGGAGGATGACGATGCCGTGGCGCATGAGCCTGAGTGTAGGAGGCAGAGCGCAGCGTCAGGCGAACTGCGCCGCGGTGGCGCGGACGAAGGCGGCGTAACCGCCGGGCGTCCGCCCCTCGACGCGGCCCGACGTGGTCACCTCGGCGGCATCGCTCGCCGTGACGATCGCGCCGAGCGCCCGCGCCGTCTCGACGAGCCGGACGTCTTCATGCTCGGGCACGTCGGTGAACCCTCCCGCGGCGCGGTACACACTCCCCCGCACCCCGAGGTTGGCGCCGTGGGTGTTCCCAGCCGGTCGACCACGGTGGTGAGTCGCTCGCCAATACGCGACGTGTGCCGGCGCGAGGTCGGCGAAGTCGGGCCGCACGGTACCGAGCACGATGTCGGAACCGGCGCGCATCAGCGCGAGCTGGTGGGTGAGCCAGTTCACGGGCACCGCCGAGTCGGCGTCGGTGTTCGCGATCCACACGTCGGCGAGGTCGACCGGGTCGAGCAGGCGGAGCGCCTCGGCGACTCCCGCTCGGCGGGCGGCGCCCACCCGTGCGGCCGTGACCGCGACCGTCGTCACCTCGAACTCGGCGGCGATGGCGGACGACCGGTCAGTGCAGGCATCCAGCACCAGGGCGACCTCCACGCGCGCCCCCACCCCCTCGGCGGCGGCGACCGCGACGGCGAGCGACTCCAGGCAGCCCGCCAGCAGCTCCTCCTCGTCGTGGACGGGAACGACCACTGCCACGGCGGTCACAGCATGCCCGTCTCGCGCGCGACCGACGGCGCCGGCGGACGCGCGAACACCTCGAGCAGGAAATCGTCCTCCTCGTGCCGCACCACCACCGCGAGATCCTGCTGGGTGCGAAGTGCGATGTGCACCCCGTCGCCACTCACGGGATTGGTGTCGACCGGATGCCGCCAGTGGCATGCGACGAGGTGCCCGTCGGGCCGGAGCGAGGCGATCGCCTGCGCGATGGCACGTTCGAGGTCGGGGGCGTCCCAGAAGTAGCCGACCTCCGACATCACGATCAGGTCGAACGTGCCCGCCGGCCATTCCGCCGGAAGCGTCGCCCGCACGAGCTCGACGTTCTCGCGCTCGCCCAGCCGACCGCGCGCGGTCTCGAGCGCCGCCTCGGCGAAGTCGACGGCGACGAGTTCGTCGCACCGTTCGGCGAGCTGCGCGGTCAGCACCCCGGTCGCACTTCCGAGCTCGACCGCCCGCGCGTACTGTGGCCGCGGCAGCGACGCGAGCAGCACGGCGCGCTTGCGCTCCTCGTACCAGCGGGTCTCGAATCCCCAGGGGTCGGGGCGCCGGGCGTAGAGATCGGCGAAGTGCTCTTCCGGCGTCGACCCGTGCCACGATTCGTCGCGTGCCGGATCGTCGTCGACGCGGATGAGGGTCTCGAAGCCGCGGGTGAAGTGTCGCAGCATCCGTCCGCTCACGATCGCCTCGTCGCCGGGCGCGGCAGACAGCGCCGCTGTCTGGCTGCGGTGGGCGCCGAGCGCCTCAGTCTTCGCCCGGCGGGCCTCGGCATCCAGAGGCACCAGTTCGATGTGACCCCACGGCGGATCATCCGCCGTACCCCAGTGCCAGAGCCAGATCGGGTAGGCCCGGTATCGAACGCCCAGGTGACGGGCGACGGCGTGCGCGGCTTCGCCGGCGATGCGGTGGTCGCGGTGGCCGTCGCCGGTCCACGGTGAGACGACGAGCGTACGCGAGCGCGGTGAGCCGACCGTCCGCACGAGCGCCTCGATCTCGCCGGTGAGACGCGTCTGCACCGCATCGAGGCCACCGTCGGTGTGGCCGAGGAAGGCCACGGATGCTGCGGGGCAGACCTTGGCCAGCGCTTCGCGCACTTCGCCGCGGCGCACCGAACGCAGGTCGTCGGGCGTGTGAGTCGGTGAGGCGGGGTGGGAGTTCTCGCCGTCGGTCGCGACGACGACGATCACGCGACCGCCACCCGCGGCGACGGTGTGCATGAGCCCTGCGACTCCGAGCGTCTCGTCATCGGGGTGCGCCGAGACGACGACGAGGGCGTCGACGTCGAGGTCGGCGTTCGGCAGCCGACGCGCGTCGAACGCGGCCTGCCAGCGCTCCTCGTCGGTGCCGGCATCGAGGTGGCTGAACGTCACCACGGCTGCTCCGATGCCGTGAGGTCGCGCCCCATCCGCGCCGCGTCGCGCGCGCCGTGGTGCTGGCGGAGGTAGAGGTGCAGATCGGCCACGCGCCGCGCATGCGTCTCGTCGGCGACGAGCGGCAGCGGGCCGAGCGCGAGGTCGGCGGTCTCGAGCGCGGTCGTGGCCGCGCGGGCGGTGCCGGTGCGGGCCCGGTTCGCCAGCAGCCCTGCGTCGGCACGCGGACCGGCCGAGAAGACGTCGGCGGTCTCGGCGAGCACCGCGCGTGCCGCCCACAGCGCCGCATCGGCGTCGCCCAGATGCTGATGGGCGATCTGGTCGGCGCGCTCGGTGCTCGCCGCGGCACGGAGCGCCGGCAGCAGCCCCATCGCCCCACCCCACCATGCTGCCGCGACCCCCACGCCGCCGTGCGCGAAGCCCGGGCGGCGCAGGTACCAGCCGTCGTCGCCGACCGGTTCGGCCGGGGTACCCGAGAAGTCGACCGGGGCACTGACGACCTGCGACAGGCCGCGGGCATGCCACGGACCCGCGTGCGCAGTCACGGTGTCGTGACGAAGAGGCACGGCGAAGAGCCGCTGACGTTCGTCGTCGACCCAGGCGGTCACGAGGGCGTGCGAGAGCGAGCCGGCGAGCGAGCACCACGGTTTGGTTCCGCGGAGCGTCCAGCCCGTGGCATCCCGTTCGGCCGTCAGCCGCGTGCCGGCGCCTTCAGCGGCGAAGACGCCCCAGGTCGCGGCGTCGTCCGGCTCGACGCCCGCCTCGTCGAGGATGGCGATTGCGTCGAGGTGCGGTTCGAGGATGCGCGCGGCACCGACATCGAGGAACGCGGCGCCGGCGAGGAGCTGCCAGCGGTCGGTGAGCGAGGCGTCGCGGGGCAACATCCGTCCGACCTCGGCCGCCCACGCGAGGGTCACGGGCACGTCGACACCGAACCCGTCGATCACCGCCGCAGCGGCGAGCGCCGCCTCGACCCACTCCGCCGGCTCGACGAACAGCGACAGGCGCGGCGGCTGTGATGACGTCATCTGGTGCGATCCTCCGAGACCAGTGTGACGGGGCGACCGTTCTCGCGGCCTCGGGGTTGTCGCGTGGACGCGGCCCTGCTATCAGCCGGCTGCCGCGGGCGAGGCGCTGCTCCGTGCGGCGCGGAATCCGATCGCCGCGATCGAGGCGAGGAAGGCGACGAGCGCCAACGCGCTGGCGGCCATCAGGGGTGCCGCCCATGGCGAGTAGTCCGCGCCGCTGATGGCGAAGGTGTCCGCCAGGTTCATTCCCGGTGAGAAACTCGCGACGAACTCGGCGGGGGCGCCGAGCACCAGAATTCCGAGATAGCCCACGACGACCCACTCCGGCTCGTTCCTGAGGAGGATCTGACCGAGCACGAGCAGGATGAGCGCGAGGACGGGACCGACGGCGAGGATCGCCGGAACCACGAACCTGTCGATCGAACCCTGGGACAGTTCGGTCTGACGCCAGATCTCTTCCAGCGGCAGGCCCGGGACGGCGGCGAGCGGGTTCAGCACCATGATGTGGATGTAGGCCCACGCGGCGTACAGCGTCACCACCACCGTCCCGATGATGGAGATGGCGAGCGTGAGCCGGCGGCGAGGATCAGACGTCATCAGCCGGCGACCTGCTCGGTGAGCCACTCGCGCAGCAGGCCGAGGAACGGCTGCGGATACTCGACGCTCGGCATGTGCGCCGTTCCGGGGAAGACGTGGAGTGATGCGCCGGTGACGGCTTCGGCGAGATGCTCGGCCTGCGCCCGCGCGGCGGACGTGTCGTGCTCGCCCACGATGAACAGGGCGGGCACCGTGATCTCACTGAGGCGCCCGTAGGCGCGCGGCTCCATCGGCACGGGCCGGGGATCGCCGTCGAGCAGCGGCTTGTTCGCATCGCCCAGCTCGCGCAGCCGCTGGAGGAAGAGCGGGTCGACGTCGGCCGTTTCGCGCGTCGGGCCGACACCCCAGGAGAGGGCTTCGAGCTCGACGAGGCGATCCCAATCGCGTGCCTCCTCGGCCTGTTCGATCGAATGCTGCAGCTCCTCCTCGCGTCGAGTCGGTTCCACCTCGGGGAACCCACCCGGTCCCGACCCGATCGTCACGAGCCCGGCGACGCGGTCGGGGAACTCGAGAGCGGTGTCGATGGCGACGGCACCCCCGTACGACGCCCCGATGAAGATCGCCTGCTCCACGCCGGCGGCGTCGAGGACGGCGACCGCGTCGTCACGGTTGGAGTACTCCACATCGTCGGAGGGGCTGTTGCCGAACCAGCGGAGGTCGTACCGGATGACGCGGAAATCGCGCTGCAGGTCGGCCCACAGCGGATCCCACATCGCCGAGGTCGCGATGCCGGCGTGGAGGAAGAGGAGCGCGGGCGCGGCGTCGGGTCCGGCGGCCTCCCAGAAGAGGCGGGCACCGTTGTGGCGGAGAGTCGGCATGGGGACACCGTACCCACCACTGTCCGGTCGGGCGATGTGATGCTTCACTACCGGCATGACACTCGGAGCTGTGGGCGGGCAGGTGGCCGACGCACTCGGCTTCGGCGAGCAGGCGCGGGAACTCGTGGCCGAGCCGACCGGCGCATTCCCGTGGGGCGCGCACCTGCCGGTCGGCACCCTGGCGACCGACAGCGTCGCACTGGCATCGCTCGCGATCGCACTCCTCCGGGGCAACCCGTCGCCGGTGCGCGTGGACCGGGCGCGGGTGGCGGCATCCTTCGGCAGCGAGAAGGTGCTGCGCATCCACGGCGCCGCGCCGTCGGCGTGGGCCCCGCTGTCGGGCTTCTGGCGCGCTCGCGACGGATGGGTCCGCACGCACGCGAACTACCCGCACCACGAGCGGGCGCTCCGTCGGCTGCTCGGTCTCGGAGCAGACGTGGAGACGGATGCCGCGGTGGCGGCCATCGCGGCACGAACCGCCGCCGACCTCGAAGACCGCGCCGCCGAGATCGGTGCGATCGTCGGACGTGTGCGGGCTCCCGAAGAGTGGCGAGAGCACGAGCAGGCACGGATCGTCGCGACGGCGCCGATCGTGGAGCGGCGGCGGATCGGCGATGCGGCACCACGGCCCGAGGGTTTCCGGGTGCTCGACCTGACGCGGGTGATTGCAGGGCCCATCGCCACGCGCGACCTCGCACTCGCCGGCGCGGAGGTGCTGCGCGTCGACTCCCCTGCCCTGCCCGAGACGGGGTGGATCCACCTCGACACCGGGCAGGGAAAGCGTTCGACTCTGCTCGACCTTCGACAGGCCCACGATCACGCGACCTTCGAGCGCCTGCTGTCCCGCGCGCACGTCGTGGTCACCGGCTACCGGCCGGGGGCATTGGCGCGGTTCGGTCTCGAACCCGAAGACCTCGCCGCGCGGCATCCGGGACTCGTGACCGCCTCGGTCTCCGCGTGGGGAGCACACGGACCGTGGGCCGCGCGACGCGGATTCGACAGCATCGTGCAGGCGGTGAGCGGCATCGCGATGGTGGAGAGTCCAGACGGCGAGACGCCTGGCGCGCTCCCCGTCCAGGCCCTCGATCACGCGACCGGGCACTTTCTCGCTGCGGGCATCGTGCGGGCGCTCGGCGCTCAGCGGAGAGAGGGCGGGTCGATCGATGTCCGCATGTCTCTCGCCCGCACCGCTCACGCGCTGCTGACCTCGACAGACCCGGCGACCCAGGCGGCGGCGCTCGTCACCGCACCTCCGCCGCTGGCGTTCCCGGGCGCGCCCGATCACTACCCCGTCGTCGGTGGCGAGTGGGGGGCGGATGCGGCGGAGTGGCTGGGCTGATCGCCGGAGCTCAGGGGAACGGTGATGCGCATCACGGTCTTGCTCCTGCCGATGTGCTGTCACGTGGCCGGGCGCCCATCCCCTTCGCCGGAGGGCTCCAACCCTTGCTCAGCAGGCGGCACGGCGGAAGGGACGGCACGCTCGGCCCGTGAGAAGGCGACGCGGCACACGAGGATTCCGAGGACGAACAGCCCGACGACCGACAGGACGTAGAGGGCGTAGACCGACATCACCCAGAAGAGCGGCCATCCCTCCGGCGCGGTGCGTCCGTCGCTGAGACCCGTGGCCTGCGAGACGAGGTCGGTCGCGAAGAAGGTGACGATCGTCGCGGCAGTGAGGATGCCGGCGGCCACCCTCAGCCGTCGGAGGATCACCGTCGCGAGCACGAGGAGGAGCGCTCCGGCGACGACGACGAAGAACAATTCGCCCGGAATCAGGAAATCGAAGAGGAAGCGGCCCGACCCCACAGCGAAGATGACCCCGAGAACGAGCGGCGCCAGCAGGGGGAAGCCTGTGAGGACCGTTCCCGCGACGGCGCTCACTCGCGCGGTGAGGGTTCCCCAGAACATGACTGGCGTCCTCTCCGGGCGGCTCAGCCGAGAACGAGCATCAGGATGCCGCTGACGATGTTGATCACGAGGAAACCCCCGACGGCAGCCGCGCCGATGACGAACGGGAGCCAGGCGCCGTCGATACCGGCCCGCGTCTCGCGGGTGGCGACGAACGCCGTGAGCCCGAGAGGGGCGGCGAAGACCGCCCCGGCAGCCACCAGCACGAGCGCCATCACCCACCAGGGAAGAGTCGCCGAGGGCGCATCACCGCCGGCGAGCAGGGAGGCAAGGCCCTCGCCGACGATGAACGCGAGCGCCAGAGAGGGCACGAGGAGGAGGAGTGACCACCAGCCCGCGCGACGTGGGTGTGGCGTCATCGGCGCCGTCGCAGCGTGACCGTGTCCGGGCATCCCTCCCCCTCGCGCAAGGATCGTCGACGCGGCACCCCCATGCCCCCGTTGCCGATCCGTTACTTGCATGGTTCCGCCGCTCGCGCGCCCAAGGCGGGACCAAGGTCCCGCGCCGTCGCCCGGCAAGTTCAGCTGATCGAGCGGAAGAGACCGGGGTAGTCGAGCACCAGACCGTCGTCGTCGACGGTGAGGAGGGCGCGGAAGTCGGAGTCGCGCGACTCGTACCGCCACTGCCGTTCACCGACGCGGGTGTAGCGCTGCGGATCGCGGACCACGGTGAGTGCGGGAACGGCGATCCACGCGGTGTCGATGTCGGCGCTCTGGCCGATCGGGAGGTCGAGCCGCCGGATCGGGAGGGTGTTGGTCAGCGGGGTCGCGGAGATGTCGATCTCGGTCGCGCCGTCGAGGTCGCCGCGGTGCTCACCGTTCACGAGCCACCGGCCGTCGGAGAACGACAGGCTGAGGGTGCGTCCGCCGATCGCGAGATCGGCAAGCCGGAAGAGACCTCCGGCGTCGGTCTCGACGCGGTACGCGAGGCGTCCGTCCGGAGTGTCGATGTCGCCGTTCGCAACCATGCTGTGCCCTGAGAAGTGGATTTCGCAGGTTTCGGTGCTGGCGGTTTCGAGCCCCTGCCACGTGATGCGCGACATCCGCTTCTCCTCGTTCTGAACATGGGTTCCGATGAACTCCGCCATGGCGGCATCGGTGGGCAGATCCACGCGAAGTCGGATGCTGTCGGTCGCCGGTCCCGCTCCGTTCACGACTGCTGCGCCCCCGAGCGTATCGAGGTGCGGGGCGACCGTCGCCGCCACGCGAGACGGCAGATATCCCACGTCGCGCCCGTTCGAGAAGACCGCGACCCGCGCGGCACGGCGCGAGCGGCGGTCGGTCTCGTGACGGAGGACGTACAACCGCTGACGGCGGTGATGCCGCTCGGGGTCGTTCACGACGTAGTGCGTGCGTTCGAGCGCGACCCGCCGTGTCGGCAGATGACGAAGATCGGGAAGATCGACATGACGACGGGAGCGACCGGTCGCCACGTGGATCAGGTGTTCCCACCATGTCGGCATGGGCGCCCCTCCTTGACTGTGGTGCGCCTTCTTCAAGGCGGAGCGTGCGTCCATTCTTTCACGCCAGTCTGGACATCACCCCGGCGGGCCGCCGTGCGGGAGTGAGCACCGCGACCGGGGTGAACGGACGCCCGTTGAAGCGCGTCGCGGTCACCGACGTGTAGGCGCCCATGACGGGGCTTACCACGAGGTCGCCGACCCGCAGGTCGGGGAGGTCGCAGTCGCGCGCGATGACATCGGCCGAGTCGCACGTGGGCCCGGCGAGGGTGGCGCGGCGGCGTGGCGGGGCGGGCGCGATCAGATCGCGCTCGGCGAACACGAGCGGATGCACGCCTTCGGTGAGCACGTTCGAATACGAGCCGTACAGGCCGTCGTCGAGGTAGTACCAGCGCCCGTCGGGGCGTTCGGCGACACCGTCGACGCTCGTGACCAGCAGCGCCGACTCGGCGACGAGCACCCGGCCGGGTTCGGCGAGGATCTCGTAGCGCGCGGCGAGCGGCTCCAGCACCGGACGAATGACCCGCGCGATCTCCTCGAGCGCCGCGACCGGCCGGTCGTAGGCGATCGGAAACCCGCCGCCGATGTCGAGCAGGGTGAAGCGGCGACCACTCGCGCGCTCGAGGCGCGACATCAGCGCAGCCGTGTCGCGGATCGCGGCGGCGAAGCGGGCGGGGTCGTCGAGCTGGCTGTCGACGTGGAAGCTGAAACCTGCCACGGTGAGGCCCCATGCGTCGGCGCGAGCCACGAGCGCTTCGGCGCGCTCGGCGCTGACGCCGAACTTGCTCGACAGGTCGCTCCCGGCGTGGGGGCTGCGATAGGCCAGTCGCACGAGCAGGCGCACGTCGGGCGCACCGCCTCGGCGGAACTTCTCGAGCTCGATCTCGTTGTCGACGACGAAGGTGCGGATGCCGGCGGCGAGCGCCGCACCGATCTCGGCAGGCTTCTTGACGGGGTGGGTGTGGATGACGCGATGCGGCGCGACACCCTGGCGTTCGAGCAGCGCGATCTCCTCCCCCGAGGCGACGTCGAAGCCGCATCCCTCCTCGGCAAGAGCGGCGATCACCGCGGGGTGGGCGCAGACCTTCACCGCGTAGTGGAACCGCACGAAGGGAAGCGCCGTTCGCAGCCGTGTGTACTGGCGCACCACGATCGCGGGATCCAGGAGCAGCACCGGAGTGCCGTGGAGCGCGATGGCGGCGCGGGCGTCATCCGTCTGCATCACCGCCGCGCACTCGCGCCGGCGACGGTCGATGAGGGTCGCGGCGGTCTCGTTCATCAGTCCTTCTTCGGGTACGCGGGGCGGAGCCGGGTCTTGGTGGTGAGCACGAAGCTCGTCGCGGCCATGGCGTAGAAGACCCCGTCGGCGAGGATCTTGCCGGCGAGCAGTCCCCAGAACGGATCGGGGATCAGCCAGACGCACAGCGAGATCGCCGCCGGGCGCACGACGAGCGAGTCGACCAGCTCGGCGGCGCCGAACTCGGCGACCAGGAGGACGACGGTGAGGGTGAGCACGCGGAAGCCGCGGCGCCCGAGCCGGCGCTGCTCGAGGACGACGATCGTCGCGAGCACGGCGTAGAACCCCAGGCTCTCGCCGATGATCGCCGCGACCGCGACGGCGACGGGGTGGGTGATCCACTCGAGGATCAGCAGTCCGAGAAGAAGGAGGGTGGCGGTGCCGACGATCTCCGCGAGCAGGTAGCGACGGATCCAGAATCGGATGCCGCGACGCGGAGTCGTGGTGATGGTCGGCGGTGTGACGGCGGGGGCTGCGAGAACGGTCATCGGTGCCCTCCTCCCCGTGAGAGAGGGCATCGGCGTGGTGGTGATACGCGCGAGCGCCGATCGGTCGGGCGTCAGACCTCGGCGAGGAGGTGTTCGAGCACCTGGGCGACGCCCTCCTCGGCGGAGGCGGGAGCGGTGCGATCGGCGATCTCACGGACGGACGGATGAGCGCCCGCCATCGCGTAACTCGTGCCGGCCCACGACAGCATCGGGATGTCGTTCGGCATGTCGCCGAAGGCGATGACCTCGGCGGGGTCGACGTCGAGGCGCCCGCAGAGGGTGTGCAGGGCGCTGGCCTTCGTGACGCCGGCCGCGCTGATCTCGACAAGACCCGGCATGGTCCAGGTCACGGTCGCGGCGTCGCCGACGATCGCGGCGATCCTGCCGTGCAGCAGGTCGGCATCGACATCCGGATCCCTCACGAGGAGCTTCACCGCGGGGTCGGTCCAGATCTCGCGGAGCGGTCCGCGCGGCGCACCTGCGACGGCGGTGCGTGCAGCGAATCGCGGGTCGAGACGGATGCCGTCGGCGCACTCGATCGCAAACCGTGCGCCGGGGAGCTCGGCGGAGATGATCGCCGAGAGGGCGAGACCATCCTCGGCTTCGATGCCGGTGAGTGAGATGATCTCGCGCGCGTGGGCGTCGTACGTGATGGCGCCGTTCGAGACGATCGCCATCCCGTGGTTTCCGACGTGCGGCCAGAAGCCGGTCATCCAGCGGAGGGGTCGACCGGTGACGAAGACGACGGCGACGCCCGCGGCGTCGAGGCGGCGCAGGACGTCGGCGGTGTAGTCGGGAAGTTCGAGCGTGCCGTCGGGGACGAGTGTGCCGTCGATGTCGGTCGCCACCAGCGTTCGACGGCCTGTGTTCACAGTCTCAAGGGTAGGTGGCGTGCAGGAGGATCGGGCCTGTGCGGCCATACTCTGGCGGGACCATGACTCACGCCGCCGTCGCACCGATCGTCATCGCGATCGACTCCTTCAAAGGGTCGATCCGGGCGGCCGACGCGGCCCAGGCGATCGCCGAAGGATGGTGGAGCGTCGAACCCGAGCGCGACGTCGTCCTCTGCCCGATGGCCGACGGCGGAGAGGGAACACTCGACGCATTCGCCGCTGCGGTCCCCGGGGCGCGACGGATGTCCTCCTGGCTGCTGCTCCCCGCAACCGACGACGCCCCGAACGGAACGGGCGTGGTCGAGCTCGCGTCCACCTCGGGGATCGAACTCCTCGGCTCGCCGCCGCAGCTGAGACCGTGGGACGCCGACACCCGCGGCTTCGGCGAGGCGATCGCCGCCGCGCTCGCGCACGGGGTGTCACGGCTGATCCTGGGCATCGGCAGCAGCGCATCCACGGACGGCGGCGCGGGGATGCTCACCGCCCTCGGGGCGCGATTCACCGATACCGCGGGCAGGCCGATCGCCCCGGGGGCACGCGGGCTCTCGAGCGTCGCCGACGCCGACCTGCGCCACCTCGCTCCCCTGCCGCCGGGCGGCGTGACGGTTCTCACCGATGTGACCAGCCCCCTCCTCGGCGAGCGCGGGGCCGCGGCGGTCTTCGGGCCGCAGAAGGGCGCGGGGATGACCGACATCCCGCTCCTCGACGCCGCCCTCGCCCGCTACGCCGACCTCTTCACCGTCGACGCCGAGACCCCGGGCGCGGGAGCCGCGGGCGGCACCGGCTTCGGCCTGCTCGCGTGGGGCGCACGCCTCGTGCCGGGTGCGGAGGCGGTGGCGCAACTCATCGACCTGCCGGCACAACTCGCCGCGGCATCCCTTGTCATCACGGGCGAGGGCTCCTTCGACCGGTCATCCGCAGCCGGGAAGACGGTCGCCCACGTGCACGATCTCGCGGCCGCGCACGGGGTGCCGGTCGCGCTCGTTGCGGGCCGCATCGCCGACGACACTGCCACCGACCGGTTCGCAACCGTGGTCTCGCTGACGAAGATCGCGGGTTCCGCCGAGGCCTCCCTCGCCGACCCGCGGCTCCGACTGCGAGAGGCGGGGGCGATTCTCGCGCGATTCGGACCCACCCCCCGCCGGCCGCTGATAGCGTCCCACTCATGACCGTCGCCCGGGAGAGCGCGGCCACGGGAGCACCGCACACCACGGCCGGGCAGCCCGACACGGCCGAAAACCGGCCCGCGGTCACCCGCTTCACCCCTCTCACCTTCATCTGCGTCGGCGTCGCGATGGCGGGCGGGCTCGCCCTCGGCCTTCCGATCGCCGCCGTTCTCGCCGCAGCTTCCGCTCTGATCCTCGCCCTCGTCGGCGCCGCCGTCGCCCTCTCCCGTCACCACCCGTTCGCGCGCCTCGGCGGCGCGAACGTGGTCACCCTCATCCGGCTCACCGTCGTGGCCTTCCTCCTCGCCGTCCTCTTCGCCGGCGGCGGACATCCCGTCGCCGTCATCGCGGTCAGCGTCGTCGCGCTCAGCCTCGACGGCGTCGACGGGTATCTCGCGCGCCGCCAGGGACTCTCGTCACGATTCGGGGCGAGCTTCGACATGGAGGTCGACTCGGCCTTCGCTCTGGTCCTCGCCCTGCTCGCCGGACTCGGGCCCGCCGGGCCCCTCGCGATCCTCCTCGGCCTCCCCCGCTATCTCTTCGGCGCGGCCGCCCTCGCCTATCCGTGGCTGAACGGCCCCATCCGTCCGCGGTACAGCCGCAAGGTCATCTGCGTCCTCCAGCTCATCGCCCTCATCGCGCTGCAGTTCCCGTTCCTGTCGGCTCCGGTCGCGATCGCCATCGTGATCGTCACCGCGGGACTGTTGGCCTGGTCGTTCGGCGTCGACATCCTGGAGCTGCGCCGGAATGCGGATGACTCGGGCCGGCCGGCACTCATCCGCCTCGGGCAGGCTCTCCTCACCGCCCTGATCCTCGCGGTCGTGTGGCAGGTCGCCGGCGGCGTCGACGTGCTCGACATCCTCTTCACCGCGAACCCCTGGTGGCTGCTGGCCGCCTGCGTGCTCCTCGTCACCCACACCGTGCTCTCCGCGCTCCGCTGGCGGGTGACCGCCGCCCCGCTCGGCATCGACCTCTCGGGCGGGCACGCGATCCGCGAGTATTTCCTGGCCCAGCTGGTGAACACCACTCTGCCCGGCGGGGTCGTCGGCGACGCCGCCCGCGCCGCGCGGACCCGCCATCAGGCCACGCTCGGTCGCTCGGTCGGGGCGGTCGTCGTCGAGAGGGGAGTCGGCCAGGTCGCCCTCCTCGCGGTCTTCGCCGTCGCCTTCCTCGCCACCCTCTTCGCCCCCGGCGGCATCGCGTGGCCCCCCGTCCTCGCGGCCGCAATCTCCGTGGCGCTCCTCGCCCTCGCGATCGCCGGGCTCGTCCTCGTCCTTCGCCTGCGGTTCGCGCCGCCCGCCCCCGGCTCGCGGCTCGGCCGACTCGTCGACGGCACCCGTCGGAGCCTCACCGCCCCCGGCGTGCTCCCCGCGCAGCTGGTCCTCAGCGCCGGCGCCACGGTGTGCATCCTCGCAGCCTTCGCCTGCTGCGCCGCTGCAGTCGGAGCCCCGCTCCCCCTCGGCGCGATCTTCGCGGTGGTGCCGCTCGTGCTTTTCGCGATGGTGCTCCCGATCTCGGTCGGCGGCTGGGGTGTGCGCGAGGGTGCCGCCGTCGCCCTGCTTCCGATCGCCGGCCTCACCACCGCTCAAGCCTTCGCCGCGAGCGCCGCCTTCGGGTTGATGGCCCTCGTCGCTTCGCTCCCCGGCCTCGCCCTCGTCTGGACCCGCCGTCGCACCCTGGAGACCACCACATGACAGACCGCAAGACCCTCACCCGCCGCACCCTGCTCGGCGCCGGCATCGTCGGTGTCGCCGGCATCGCGGCGGCCGGCATCGGCCTGAGCACGCGCCCGGGAGGGGTGTTCGGCGGCGGAGACGCTGCACGCGCGGCATCCCTCCAGCTGTCATGGCTGCACTCGGTGCAGTTCGGCGGCAGCTACATCGCACAGGACCGCGGCTGGTACGAGGGTCTCGACGTCACCCTGCTGCAGGGCGGCCCCAACGCCCCCGTCGAGCCCCCGGTCGTATCGGGGTCGGCGCTCATCGGCATCTCTGCCGCCGACTACACCGCCGCCGCCGTCGCCGAGGGGGCGCCGTTCAAGATCATCGGCGTCGCGATGCAGAAGAACCCGTTCGTCATCGCCTCCCTCCCCGGAAATCCCGTGAACGAACCCGCCGACCTCGTCGGCAAGCGCATCGGCATGGCCCTGGCCAACACCCCGGTGCTCGAGACGCTGTGCACCCTGAACGACGTCGATGTCGACGGCATCGAGGTCGTGCCGACGCAGTACTCGGCCCAGCCCCTCCTCGCCGATGAAGTGGACTGCCTGCTCTGCTGGGAGACCGACCTGCCGGTGGCGATGACCGTGCAGGGAGTCGAGAGCGTCACGATGCTGATGGCCGACTACGGCTACGCCCTCCACTCGCAGACCTACATCGCCACCGAGGAGAGCCTCGCCAACCGGCGGGCCGACCTCGTCGCGCTCATGCGCGGCGAGGTGCGCGGATGGGACGAGTATCGCGCCGACACGAATGCCGCCGCCGCCCTCACGCTGGAGATGTTCCCCGACGCGGGCCTCGACCTCGAGACGCAGGAGCTGCAGGCCGAGCGGCAGGTGCCGCTGATGTTCTCGGACGTCACCGACGAGAACGGGTTCGGATGGTGGACCGACGATTCCGTGGCGCAGAACCGCGAGACGCTCGCCCTCCTGGGGCAGGACGTCCCCGCCGACCTCTGGGATCGGTCGGTGCTGGAAGAAGTCCATGGCAGCTGAGCCCCGGGTCCTCGTCGATGGGGCAGGCAAGGTCTACCCCGACGGGCTCGAGGCGGTCGCCTCCCTCGATCTGGAGTTCGCCGGCGGTTCGACGACCGCCCTGGTAGGGCCGTCGGGATGCGGCAAGTCGACGCTCCTGCGCATGATCGCCGGACTCGAAGACCCCACCTCCGGATCGATCACGATCGACGGCGACTCCCCCCATGCCGTCGCCGAGCGCGGCGAGCTCGCCGTCGCGTTCCAGGACCCCTCGCTCCTCCCCTGGCGGAGCGTTCGCCAGAACGCCGCTCTCGCGCTCACCCTCACCCACCGCGACGTCGACGCGGCAGCGATCGACCGCATGATCGCGCGCGTCGGCCTCGACGGCTTCGGCGACGCTCGGCCCGCCGCCCTGTCGGGCGGGATGCGACAGCGCGCCGCGATCGCGCGCGCTCTCATCACCGAGCCCCGCCTCCTGCTCCTGGACGAACCCTTCGGCGCGGTGGACGAACTCACCCGGCAGGACCTCATCGCCGAGCTGCCGCCGCTCTGGCGCGAGAGAGGCACCACCACGCTGCTGGTCACCCACTCCATCTCGGAGGCCGCACGCATCGCCGACCGCATCGTCGTCCTGAGCCCCCGCCCGGCACGGGTGGTGGACGACATCGCCGTCCCGCGCGGCGACGCCGCGGCGTTCGAGCGGGTGGTCGCCGCGGTGACCGAGGCGCTCTCGCGGTCGCGGGCGGCATGACCGTCCGATCTTCGACGGGCCGCAGGGTCTGGGTCGACACGGCCCTCGCCGTCGTTCTGCTGCTCGTCGTGTGGGAGGTCGCCGCACGCCTGCTCACCTCGGCCTTCGTCCTCGCGGCGCCGAGCGAGATCGCCGTCGCCCTCGTCACCCAGGCGGGGCTGCTGTGGCGGGCGCTCCTGGTCACCGGGCAGGCCGCGCTCGCCGGATTCGTCATCGGGAATCTCGCCGCCATCGCCCTAGCAGCCCTGGCGGTGCTGCTCCCGGCGACCGAGCGGGTCGTCACCGCCGTCGCACTCGTGGTGTTCTGCCTGCCGCTCGTCGCGACCGGGCCGGTGCTCCGCGTCATCCTGGGCCCGGGCGACGGTCCGCAGGTCGTCCTCGCCGCCCTCGCGGTGTACTACACCACGATGATCCCGCTCCTCGTGGGGCTTCGCGCGGCGCCCGCCACGTGGTTCGACCTCGTCCGCAGCTACGGCCGCGGGGCGGGGGCGGCCCTGGTGCACGTGCGCGCCCGGGCGAGTCTGCCGTACCTGATCGCGGGGCTGCAGATCGCTGCGCCCGCCGCGTTCCTCGGTGCGATGGTCGGCGAGTTCACCGGTGCGCAGAGCGGGCTCGGGGTGCTGACGATCCGCGCGTCGCGCGACCTCGACATCCAGCTCACCTGGGCGCTCGCCACCGTCGCCACGGTGGTCTCGGTCGTGGCGTACGTCGTGATCGGCGCGATCGGGCGCCGCTTCGTCAGCGAGCGGCCGCCGCTCATCCTCGCACCGGTCCGGCCCCGCCTCCCGCGGCGAGAGCGGGTACGCAGCGCGGCGATCACGACCATCGCGTTCCTCGTCGTCATCGTCGCGCTCTGGTGGGGCGGGATCGCGGTCACCGGGATCAGCCCGTTCTTCGCGCGCACGCCGGTCGACGTCATCCGGATCTTCGCCGGCGTCGACGACGGCGGCGAGGTGCGCGGCATCCTCCTCGCCGCCCTCGGCGAGACCGCGCTGCTCGCGATCGCCGGATACCTCGCCGGGCTCGCCGTCGGCGCGATCGGCGCGATCGCCCTCACTCTCGCCCCGCGGGCGGCGACCGTGTCGATGCCCATCGCCATCGCGCTGCGCGCCGTGCCCATCGTCACCACGGCACCCCTGGTCATCCTGCTTCTGGGGCGCGGGCCCGTCGGCGCGATCTCGCTCGTGGCGCTCATGGTCTTCTTCCCCACGCTCATCGCCTGCCTCGAGGGCCTCCGTCAGGCGCCCGGCCAGGCCCTCGACGTGCTGCGCAGCTACGGCGCACCCGCACGCGTGCAGCTCGTGCGCGTGCGGATCCCCGCGATGCTGCCCGCCTTCTTCGCCGCCGCCCGCATGAGCGTGCCGGCCGCGGTGCTCGCCGTCACCGTGGTGGAGTGGCTCGCGATCGGCACGGGGGTGGGCGCTGCGATGGCCCTCGCCGCCTCGCAGTCGGGGTACGACCTGCTCGCCGTCGCGGTCGTCGCCGTCACCGCCCTGTCGGCGCTCGGGTACGCCCTGGTCGGTGTCGTCGAGTCGCGGGTGCTGCGCGTCTACGCTCCGGAGCAGCAGGCGTGAGCAGGCGGGCGGCCTTCGCCATCCCCGGTGACCTCGACACTGTCACGGGGGGCTACCTCTACGAGAAGCGTCTGCTCCTCGGGCTGCGCGAGGTCGGGGTCGACACCGCGTACGTGCCGCTCACGGGCTCCTTCCCCGATCCCTCCGAGACCGAGGTGGATGTCGCGCTGGCGGCCCTGCAGCAGGTCGATCCGCGGCATCCGCTCATCCTCGACGGCTTCGTGTTCGGAGCGATGCCGACCGCGGCGCTCGCCCGCGTGCGCGCGCCGATCGTGGGGATGGTCCATCACCCGCTCGCCCGAGAGGAGGGCCTGTCGCCGGAGCGACGGGAGTACCTCTTCGCCAACGAACGCGACAATCTCCATCTCGCGGCGGCCGTGCTCGTGCCGAGCCCGCACACCGCGCGCATCCTCATCGACGAGTACGGGGCAGACCCGGGCACGATCACGGTCGCGCGGCCGGGCACCGATCCCGCGCCGGGGGTCCGGCGCGGCGCGGAGCCGCCGCTCATCCTGTCGGTGGGGATCCAGCATCCGCGGAAGGGTCACGACGTGCTGCTGCGCGCACTCGCGCGCCTCACCGACCTCCCCTGGCGTGCCGAGATCGTCGGAACGCCGTGGGACCAGGGGTTCTCCGCCTCGCTGCCGCCGTTACGCGACGAGCTCGGGCTCGCGGGGCGTGTGCACATCGCCGGCGGTATCGGCGACGACGAGCTCGACGGGCTCTGGGCGCGGGCGACGGTGTTCGCCCTCGCGACGCGTTACGAGGGGTACGGGCTGGTGTTCGACGAGGCCCTCGCCTGGGGCGTGCCGATCGTGTCGTGCCGCACCGGCGCAGTGCCCGAGACGGTGCCGGTCGAGGCCGGCGTGCTCGTGCCGCCCGCTGACCCCGAGGCCTTCGCCGCAGCCCTCCGCTCCGTGCTCGCCGATCACGACCTGCGTGACCGGATGACGCGCGCGGCGCGCGCCGCGGGCGCTGCCCTCCCGTCGTGGCTCGACACCGCCCGCACCGCGCAGCAGATGCTGGAGTCGGTCACCCGTCGTTCACTCACCCCACGTTCCCCGTTCATCGACTTCGAGGGGTCGAAACCCGAGCATTGACCAACCGTTGTCTGACGGCTCGGATCGATGAGAGGCGCCACGATGACCGCACCCCTGCGGGTTCTGTCGCTGTACGAAGGGTTCTTCGCCGGAGGCGCGCGGGTGCTCCATACCGACGTCGTCGCCGGGCTGCACGCCGGCGGCCAGAGTCATCGTGTGCTCTCGGTGGCGGCGCGTGCGCGGCGCGAGTCGACCGTGCAGGTGATGTGGGATGACCCGCGCTGCCGTCGCCTCGTCGAGGCAGGCGTGGAGGTGCGCAGCCTCGGGCGCACCGCGGGGGATGCCCCGCTCGGTCCCGAGACCTTCGGCCCGCGGCACCTCCGCCGCGCGGCGGCGATGATCGCGCAGGCCGACATCGTCGTCTCGCTCAAGGAACAGCCGCTGGGGCTGTTGCTCGCCCTCCGCGACCGCGGCATGATGCCCGACGTTCCGGTCGCCGTCTGCCTGCACCGCTCCGACCCGGCGCACGCGGGATCGGCGCGCGACTGGCTCGACGAGGCGGCACGGACGGGACTCGTCTCGGCCGCGATCGCCTGCGCCGCGTCGACCCGCGACGCCTACCGCGAGGTGCTCGGCGGCGGCGTGGAGGGCGGCGTGGAAGCGCAGGTGGTCGCGAACGGCATCGACACGGAGCGGTTCCGGCCGGGGACGGCGCGCGAGCGCGCGGCGATCCGGCGGTCGCTGGAGATTCCCGCCGACGCGCCCGTGGTGCTCTTCGCCGCGCGGTTCGACGCGATGAAGAACCCCGGGCTGTTCCTGCGGGCCGTCGCCGCGCACGCCCGGCGACGGCCCGAGTCGCACTACCTGATGTGCGGGGCGGGGATGTCGTCGGCGAACCCTGCACTGCGTGCCGCGTTCGCGGAGGCCGGCGTCCCGGCATCCGCTCGGGTTCACCTGCTGGGTATCCGCGACGACATGCCGGCCCTGCACCGGATCGCCGACATCGTCGCGCTCACCAGCGCCTTCGGCGAGGCGTCGCCGCTGTGCCTCATCGAGGGCGCCGCGTCGGGCGCCACACCGGTCACGACCTCGGTGGGCGACGCCGCCCGCGTCGTCGAGGGGTTCGGGATCGTCACGGCCCACGACGCCGCGTCGATCGCCGGGGCGTGGGACGTGGTGCTCGCCGAGCGACCGGCGTTCCGGCGCCTCGCGCTCGCGGCGCGGCCGCGTCTGTCGCGCGAGCGGATGATCGAGCAATACCGCGGTGCCATCGAGGCCCTCGCCACACGCCTGCCGCTGGCTGCGTGACACCCGCCCGGCGACCCGCTGTCGGTGGGCGCGGTGGCAGGATACGCTGACCGTGTTGCCCCAGACCTCGGCAGCCTGCTCAGACGATGCGCCGGAGGTGGGGGAATGTCACGGAAGACACCGCCGATCCCGACGGCGCGCTCGACCTGAACACCTGGGGGTGTTCAGCGCCGCGAAGACGTCGCCTCTCGGCGACCCACCGTCCTCGCGGCAGCGCCGTCGGCTGCCCGGCGAGGGGCGGCCGACGGCGTTCGCTCACGAAGACGCCGCCAGGCGCGCGAGGCCCTCATCGATCGACACCGCCGGCGCCCACGCGAGCGCTTCGCGGGTTTCGCGCTGGTCGAACCAGTGCGCGGTGGAGAGCTGTTCGGCGAGGAACCGGGTCATCGGCGGCTCGTCCTCACCCGGCCTCACCGCCCAGATCCGTTCGATGACCGACCCGGCGGCGCGCGCGAGAGACGCCGGAACACTCCACCGCGGCGGAGCGACGCCGGCGGCCAGGCAGATGCCCGCGAGGAGCTCGCCCACAGCGCGGGGCTCGCCGTTGGTCAGCACGAACGCGCGACCGTGCGCGTGCGCGGCGCGCGCGAGGGCGGCGCTGATGCCGGTCGCCGCGTTGTCGATGTAGGTGGAGTCGATGAGCGCGGTGCCGCCGTTCAGGAGCGGCAGCCGCCCGGCGCGGGCACGCGCGACGATGCGCCCCACGAGCTGCGGGTCCCCGGGTCCCCACACCAGATGCGGGCGGATCGCCACGACCGGCATCTGAGGCGTATCGCGCGCGAGGGCGAGGAGCTCGGCCTTGGCCTTGGTGCGGGCGTAGTCGCCGCGCGCGTGCTCGGGTGAGGCGGGCTCGGCCCCGACACCGGCCAGCGCCGATCCGGCGTGGGCGACCGACGGTGACGAGACGAAGACGAACCGCGAGACCCCGGCGCGCTCGGCGGCATCCAGGATCGTGCGGGTGCCGCCGACATTCACCGCCTCGAACTCGCGCGGGTCACCCGCGAGCGACACCTTCGCGGCGAGGTGGATGACCCCGTCCACGCCGTCGAGCGCGCGCGTCGCGGCATCCTTATCCGTGACCGACCCCAGGATGTCGTCGGCTCCCGCCACCCCGGAAGGGCGACGCTGGAGCGTCCGCACCTCGTGTCCGGCGGCGACGAGGTCGGCGGCGACGGCGCCGCCGAGGAAGCCGGATGCTCCGGTGACGACGACCTTCACGGCGTCGTCGGCCTCTCGCCGGCGAGCACGCGCTCGGCCCAGACCGACAGTCGGGTGCGGTCGATCTTGGAGTTGTGACGGATGTCGGTGGGAAGCGCCGGCACGGCGAGCACCGCGACGAGCGAGACGTCGGCGGCTGTCCGGATGCGGGCGGCGAGCTCGGGAGCGGCGAGGCCGGGGGCCTTCGTGGCCGGCGTCGTCTCGATCACCGCGACCGCCTGGCGGAGCCCCTGCGGACCCACGCCGACCACCGCGGCCCGGCGGACGCCGTCGACCTTCTCGACCTGCTGCTCGGGACCCACAGGGGCGAGCGGACCGTCGGCCGTGACAAGCACGTGCGGCACGCGCCCCTCGACCCAGAGGCGCCCCTCGGCGTCGAGGTGTCCGACGTCGCCGGTGCGGTGCCAGCGTCCGCCGTCCACGGGGGTCTCACGGGCGGCCTCGCGGTCGGTGAGCCAGAGACGGTCGTAGTGGTCTTTCAGATGCGGGGCCGAGACGAGGATCTCCCCAAGCACGCCGGGGGCCTCGCTCGGGTTTCCGGTGGCGCGGCCATCGGCGTCGAGGGCGCTGATGCGGATGCGATTCCCGCCGATCGGACTGCCGACGCAGACCCCGGCGTCGGGGGCGTCCGCCGCCGCGCGGATCCCTTCGAGGGTGATGTCGGTGACGAGGAGGCACTCGGTCATGCCGTACGGGGTGTGCGCGGTCGCGTTCGGCATGACGCGCGCGGCGGCGGCGAGAAGGGTCTCGCTGATCGGTGCGCCGGTGGAGAGGAACGTCTCGACGCCGGCGAGCGCGGCGCGGTCGTCGGCGGTGAGGGCGTCGGCGGTGGCGACGACGTTGAGGATCGCCGCCGGCGAGAGGAACACGATGCGCGCCTGCGAGGCGCGCACGGCCGCGGCGACGGCGGTCGCGGTGAGCGTGCGAGGCGCCGAGACGTCCATGTCGGGGGTCACCGAGAGGGTGCCGAGAGCGGGGCCGAGGAGGGCGAAGGGGGCGAAGCCGGTGACGAGGCCGGTGCCTGGCGAGACGTCGAAGTGTGCGGCGAGGATGTCGCGGAGCGCCGAGAGATGCCGATGGGTGTACGCGACGCCTTTCGCTGGGCCCGTGGACCCGGAGGTGAAGAGGATGGCGGCAGGGTCATCCGGGCCGGGAATCGGGGGGAGCTCCGCGGCGGTGCCGGCGCGGGTGACATCGGCGAGGCTGTGGCGGATGCCGAGGGCCCGGGCGCTGACGGACGGCAGGGTCGGCACCGAGATGCGCATTCCCGGCCAGCCGAGCACCCGGGCTGCGGCGAGGCCGGGCAGCTCGCCGATGACGACGTCGGGCCAGGCACCGCGCACCGCGCGGGTGAGGCCCTTCAGACCCAGCCCCGCGTCGGCGACGACGACGACCGCGCCGATGCGGAGGCATGCGTAGATGATCGCCGTCAGGGTGGGGCCCGGGGGAACGAGGAGGGAGACGCGATCGCCCGGGCGCACGCCGACGGCGGTGAGTCCCGCGGCGAGGGTGCGCACGCGGTCATCCAGGTGCCGCCAGCTCACCCGGCGGGTCGCGCCGGTCGCGCCCATCTCGATGACGGCCGTGGCGTCGTCGTCGCGGCGCGCGTCGAGACGCTCCCAGAGCGGCGTCCACTCGGTCAGCGGTTCGGCGTCGGTGTGTGACGTCGGTGCGACCTCGTAAGCGTCGGCGAGCCACGTCAGCACGGCGGAGGCGTAGTCGCGGTCCTCGGCGATGAGGTGCCCGGCGCCTTCGAAGCGGTGGACGTCGGCCTGCGGCATCCGCTCCGCGAGATCGTCGAGATACCGGTCGCCGAAGATCGGATCGCGGGGGCCCCAGAGCATGAGGGCGGGCACCGTGAGTCGGCTGACGCCGTCGGCGATCCGCTGCAGCTCGGCGAAGCTCCCGTGGCGGGCGTCGACAGGGATGTCGGCGACGAACCCGCCGATCGCGCGTCGACGATCGGCGGCGCCGTAGGGCGCGCGGAACGCGGCCTTCACCTCGGGGCTCAACGCCGGCGAGGCGAGGGCGAGGGTGGTGTCGAGGAACGCCGTCGTCTGCACCGTCGACGCGGCGAGGACGCCGCGCGCCCCCGCGAGGCGGAGCGGCGCAGGGATCGGCACCCCCTCGGGGTGATGCACGGCGGTGTTGAGGAGCATGACGCCGGCGAGGAGCTCGGGGTGGTCGATGGCCCACCCGAGCGAGATGACTCCGCCCCAGTCGTGCCCGAGGGTCACGACCGGGCCGTCGAGCGCGAGCGTGTCGGTGAGCGCGGCGAGGTCGCGTACGCGCTGGGCGAGCGGGCGCGGCACGTCGGTGCGCTCGGAGAATCCCATGTCGAGCTGGTCGACCGCGACGACCCGCCATGCGGGCGCGCCCGCCTCGGCGGCCGCGAACGAACGGGCGACGACGCTCCGCCAGAGGTACGACCACGTCGGGTTGCCGTGCACGGCAAGGATCGTTCCGCGTGGGGCGACACCCCGCCTCTCGAGGGCAGGGCCGGTGTCGAGGACGTGCCAGGTGCGCGTCACCTGCTCGTCCACGCCGCGGCCGGGGACGGCGACGAGGCGTGAGAAACGAGGGTCGAGTCCGGGAAGGTCGGCGGGAGGCAGCGCGGCCGGCGAGGTCACCGGTCCGTCACCAGGCCAGTTCCATCATCGCGGTGTTCAGCCCCGAGCCGACACCCATGAGCAGCACGCGGTCCCCGCGCTTCAGCGAGGACTGCTGCTCGGCCAGGGTGATCGGAATGGAGGCGGGCCCCACGTTGCCGTAGCGGTCGTAGGTGACCGGTACCCGCTCGGGGTCGAGTTTCGCGGCCCTCACGATCGCGGTGGTGTGCACCGAGGAGACCTGATGGGTGATGTAGCGGTCCATGCCCGACCACTTCCACTCGGGTGCCGCCTCTTTCCATGCCGAGACGACGAGGTTCAGGCCGCCCTTGAGGAGCGCTTTGGCGTCGGTGAACATCCCGTCGACGCTCCCGACGCAGAGCTCGTGGAACTGCGTGGCCGCGCGAGTCACCCCGCCGAGGAGCCGGTGGCCCTCCGGGTGCTCGTCTGCGCGGCCGAGGACTGCTGCCGCCGATCCCGAACCGAGGGTGAGGGAGGCGAACTCGCTCATGAAGCCGTCGCGGTCGGCGTCGGAGTTCACGAGGCGGTTGATGGTGTTGATCTGGATCTCGTCGGCGTCTTCGCCGTTGACGACGATCGCGTAACGGATCTGGCCCGACTCGATCATGCCCGCGGCGAGGCTCATGCCGTTGACGAACCCGAGGCAGGCGTTGGCGATGTCGAAGTTGATCGCCGAGGTGGGAAGGCCGAGGCCGTGGTGCAGGCGCACCGCCACCGAGGGCTCGAGGTGCTTGCGGGTCACCGAGGTGTTGATGAGAAGGCCCACCTCGCCCGGCGCGACACCCGCATCGGCGAGCGCCTTCGCGCCGGCGGCGATGGTGGCGTCATCCGACGACTCGCCCTCAGCCCAGTTGCGCCGTTCGTTGACGCCGGCCACGCGGCGGAGCAGCCCTGGACGCAGGCGGAGACGGGCAAGCGCCGCGGAGAGACGGTCTTCGATGTCGTCGGACGTCGTCACCCGGCTCGGCAGCACACTCGCCACCGACAGCAATGACACATTGCTGAACCGGGTGGTCGCATTTCCGGCCACGAAACCTCCGTTCGACGGGCTCGAGCACGCCCGCCGGTGAAACCAGAAGTCTACGCGGGCCGTATACGCACCCTGGCATGCAGCTCCCAGGAACGGGCTCGGGCTTGCATGTGCAACCGCGAGATGCAAGGTCTTCATTCCCGGAGCCCATCGACCCACAATCGCGCCATGGATGACGACGAGCAGAAGAAGATCGCGGATGACTTCGCCGAGGCCGTGAATATGACACCGAAGGAGCTGGAGGACTGGCTCGACACCGACGAGTCGAAGGACGTCGGGCAGAAGGACGGCGGCGGCGAATCGACGGGGCACGCCTCGGGGCGGCGGATCGTGACCATTCTTCGGAAGAAGAAGGCCGATCTCACCGACAGCGACTACGCGCACATGAAGAAGGTGTCGGGGTACGTCTCACGGCATTCATCGCAGCGTCCGAGCGGCGATGTGACCGACACTCCCTGGCGCTACTCGCTCATGAACTGGGGCCACGATCCGAAGAAGTGAGGCCGTCCCGGAAGAACTCGACGCCGAGGTCGGCGTGGTCGACGAACACGCCGTCGACGCCCCCCTCGCCGTTCGCACCGTCTCTGATCAGGGCCCACTCCGCCTCGTAGTCACCGAAGGCGGCCTTGCCGCCGGGTCGCCGGAACTCCTTGACGAGGAACGGGTTCTCGGGTCGGCAGGTCCAGGTGAAGACCTGGAGTCCGCGCGCGTGCGCGTCGGCGATGATCCGAGAACGGTCGGTGGCCCGGCCCAGGCGGTCGGGGGCGAGCAGCATCCGTTTATCCACGCTGATGCCGTCGACGCGCCCGATCAGGCGATCGAGCCCGGCGGGGTGGGCGATCGACGGGTAGGTCGGAGCGTCGTCGCCGTGCGCGACCACCAGGTCGAAGGGCTTACCCGCCGCCTCGAGCAGGTAGACATACCGGGCGGGGAGCCCGCGCTCCTGCAGGACGAAGAGGATGCTGGACTCGAACGATTCCACGATGAGCGGCCACTCCCCCGTCGCCCACCCGGCACCGCGCAGCTCGTCGTGGACGATGGCGGCGAGGTCGAAGCCGAGCGAGGCCATGAAGGTGGCGTGCTTGATCTCCAGCACGACGCCGATCTCACGCCCCTGGGCGAGCGACGCATCGCGCACGAGGTCGAGCACGTCGATGAGGCGCAGCACCGGCTGCCGACCGTCGAAGGTCGCGCTCGTCGGGCGGACCTCGGGCAGGCGCTCGCGGCACGTGAGCGTGGCGAGCTCCTCCCAGGTGAAGTCCTCGGTGAACCAGCCGGTCAGGGCGACCCCGTCGACCTCTTTCGTGGTGCGACGATCGGCGAATTCGGGTCGCGTCGCGACATCCGTCGTTCCCGAGATCTCGTTCTCGTGACGCACGACCAGCACGCCGTCCTTCGACAGCACGACGTCGGGCTCCACCGCGTCGACGCCCATCTCGAGGGCGAGGGTGTACGAGGAGCGCGAGTGCTCGGGGCGATATCCGGGGGCGCCCCGGTGGCCGATGACGAGGGGGCGGCGCACGACTTCAGGCTAGACGCTCAAAGTCCCTTCACAGCAGGCCGCCTGCCGGGAATCGGACAGGGTCCGATATCGTTGATTCACAGCACACCGCTGTGGCCCGAATACTTTGGAGTGTGAGAGCAGTGGCCCTCAACAACCCCGCATTCAACAACCCGGCGTTTCAGGACCCTCGCGCCGTGCAGTCATACCCGGGCGGTGCGCGTGCAGCAAGCCTGACTCCGCCGCCCGCCGCCGCCGCAGGGTCCGCCTCGCGCGGTGGCGTCGACCTCGCCGCACAGGCCCAGATGGAGGGCGCCTTCGCCGGCCCGCCCGCCGGCTCGGCCGAGACCGGCCGGATGACGATCGAGGACACCGTCGTCAAGACCGTGTCGCTCTTCGCGATCCTGCTCGTCACCGCCGCCGTCGGCTGGGTCTGGACGCTCGGCGGCCTGACCCCGACGACGACCAGTGTCTCGGCGCTGCCGATGATCGTCGGCGGCCTTGCCGGCTTCGTCCTGGCGCTGGTGATCATCTTCACCTCGCGCAAGAAGGTCCGCCCCGCGCTGATCTTCGCGTACGCCGCGGCCGAGGGACTCTTCGTCGGTGGCATCTCGGCATTCTTCGAGGTGATGTACCCCGGCATCGTGTTCCAGGCGACGCTGGCGACGCTCGTCGTCGTCGGTGTGACCCTCGCCCTCTTCGCCAGCGGCAAGATCCGTGCGTCTGCTCGGGCGACCAAGATCTTCCTGATCGCCATGGTCGGCTACCTGGTCTTCTCGCTGGTCAACGTCGGTCTCATGCTGTTCAACGTCCCGATCGCCGGCGGTGCCTTCGGTCTGCGCAGCGTCGAGGTCTTCGGCATTCCGCTGGGCCTCATCATCGGCGTCCTCGTCGTGATCATGGCCGCGTACTCGCTGGTGCTCGACTTCGACCAGGTGCAGCAGGGTGTCCGCAACGGCGCCCCGCGTCAGTACGGCTGGCTGAGCGCCTTCGGCATCATGGTCACCGTCGTCTGGCTCTACATCGAGATCCTCCGCATCCTCGCGATCCTGCGCGGCAGCGAGTAATCTCCCGCGTCTCGAACGGCCGGCCCGGTTTCGGGCCGGCCGTTCTGCTGTGAGCAGAACGCGTGGCGCAGCGCGGCATCCGCTCTTTAGCCTCGCTTCATGACCGACCGTCTCCCGCCCGAACCGCTCTGGCGCGACGCCCTCGGCGAGCGCCTGCGGCGCCTGCGCCACGAGCGCGGCGAGCGCCTCACCGACACCGCCGACCGCGCCGGGGTGTCGCCGCAATACCTCTCCGAGGTGGAACGCGGCCGCAAAGAGCCCTCGAGCGAGATGATCGCCGCCATCGCCGGCGCGCTCGACACCACCCTCGTCGACCTGACGCTCGGCGTCGCCGACGATCTGCGGAGCGTCCAGAGCGTACGTACCACGAGCATCCGCGGCGCATTCGCCCTCGCCGCCTGAACCGCGCCCGGGTACGGTGGGCCGCATGGCCGCGAAGACACCGCCCGCGATCCTCGACGTCGACGGCGAGGAGGTGCGGATCTCCAGCCCCGACAAGGTCGTCTTCCCCGAGCCCGGGATCACCAAGCTCGCCCTCGTCGAGTACTACCTCGCCGTCGCCGACGGAGCCCTCCGTGGGGCGGGCGGGCGCCCGATGGTGCTCAAGCGCTTCCCGCGCGGCATCGACGCCGAACCGTTCTTCCAGAAGCGCGTGCCCGAGAACCACCCCGCGTTCATCGACACCGCCACGCTGCACTACGCGTCGGGCACGTCCGCCGAAGAGGCCGTCATCCGAAACCCCGCCGGGCTCGCGTGGATCGTCAACCTCGGATGCCTCGACCTGAACCCGCACCCCGTGCGCGCGGAAGACCTCGACCACCCCGACGAGCTGCGGATCGACCTCGACCCGATGCCGGGCGTCGAGTGGTCGCAGATCGTCGACGTCGCCCTCGTCGCCCGCGAGGTGCTCGACGACGTGGGGCTCGTGGGCTGGCCCAAGACGAGCGGGTCGCGGGGCCTGCACATCCTCGTCCGTATCGCCCCGGAGTGGGACTACAAGCAGGTGCGCCTCGCGGCCGAGACCCTCGCCCGCGAGGTCGAGAACCGCGCACCCGGCCTCGCGACGGCGCGGTGGTGGAAGGAGGAGCGGGGCGAGAGCGTCTTCGTCGACTTCAATCAGAACGCCAAGGACCGCACCGTCGCCTCGGCGTACTCGGTGAGGCCCCGGCCCGACGCCCGGGTGTCGGCACCGCTGTCGTGGGACGAGGTGCGCACCGCCCTGCCCGAGACGTTCACCGTGCCGACGATGATCACCCGGTACGCCGAGATCGGCGACCCGCACGCCGGCATCGATGAGGCCGTCGGGTCGCTCGACGGACTGCTGCGGCTGGCCGATGAGCTCGGCCCTGCCGAGAAACCGCCCCGCGGTGGTGACGGATCCGGACGCCGCCAATCGACGATGCCGCTCATCGAGGTCGCCCGCACCAAGACCAAACCCGAGGCGGTGGAGGCGCTGGAGACGTGGAAGGCGCATCACGCCGGCGTCGCCGCGCAGCTGCATCCGGCCGACGTCATGATCGACGGCATGCGCGGATCCTCCTCCCTCTGGTACCGGGTTCGGGTGAACCTGCAGCATGTCGCCGAGGGCGAGCGGCCCCCGCAGGAGGACCTCATCGCCGACTACGACCCGTGGGCCGGGAAGGTCTGGCCGAAGGCCGAGCGGTAGATCACGTCGGTCGCTGGAGCCCCGCGACGATGGTGTCGAGCCCGTACACGTAGGCCTCGTCGAGATCACCGCCCAGGCGGAAGGCTCCGGCCAGCTCCATGGTGAGGAAACCCGTCGCCCACGCCGTGACCACGCGCGCGGCATCGAGACTCTTCGTCGCCTCGAGGATGGGGTCGGCGACGTCGCGGAACGCTCCCGCCGCCGACTCCGAGTCGAGCAGCAGGCGGAAGCTCGCCGGATTCGCTCGCGCGAACGCCCGGTACGCATGGGCGAGCTCGGCGACGCTTTCGTCGGTCGCGGCGAAGCGGCGGGAGAGGTCGGATGCCGCATCCTCGGCTACGAGGCGCAGAAGCTCGTCGCGGCCCTCCACCCGCTTGTAGAGAGAGGGCGCGCGGACCCCCACACGCTCGGCCACAGCCTGCATGGTGACGCCCGCGAGCCCGTTCTTCTCGAGCAGATCACGGGCGGTGGCGACGATCGCCGGGAGGGTGGTGCGCTCAGGGGTGGGCATCGCGTGTCTCCATCGAAGGCGAGGGGCGTGGAATAACGAAGAGCTATTGACGTTAGCCATGAAGGCTATGTATCGTAGCCATCGTAACCCACGCAGAGAGAAGACGGCAATGCGACTCGCACCCCAGCTCCACCGCATCGGCAACGACATCGTCGCGGCGTATTTCGTCGAGACCGCCGACGGCATCACCCTCATCGACGCCGGACTCCCCGGGCACTGGCGAGACCTCCTCCGCGAGCTGCGTGCGATGGGACGCGAGCTCAGCGACATCCGAGGGGTCATCCTCACGCACGGCGACAGCGACCACCTCGGCTTCGCCGAGCGGCTGCGCAGCGAGCACGGTGTGCCCGTCTACATCCACGCCGCCGACGCCGAGCGGGCGAAGGGCGGCTCCAAGCCGCCGACGCCGATGGGACGCAAGCGGCTCGGCGCGCTGGTCGGCTTCTTCGCCTATGCGGCGCGCAAGGGCGGGGCACGTACCCGACACCTCACCGAGGTCATCGCGATCGAAGACGGGCAGGTGCTGCCCCTCCCCGGCGATCCGCAGATCGTCGCACTCCCCGGCCACTCGCCCGGAAGCATCGCGGTGCACGTCCCCGCGGTGCGGGCGGCGTTCGTCGGAGACGCCCTCACCACCCGCTCGGTGCTCACCGGCGAGGTCGGGCCGCAGCCGGCGCCCTTCACCGACGAGCCGGCCGAGGCGCTCGCCTCGCTCGACCGGCTCTCCGGGCTCGACGTCGAGTGGATCCTCCCCGGCCACGGCGCGCCCTGGCGCGGCCGGCCAGCCGACGCCGTGGCCGCGGTGCGGGCGGCGGCGTCGGCCTCACTCCCCGGATTCGCGGGGTGAGGCCGGTCCCTAACTCCTGCACTTCGGCGCCCGGGGCAGCTCAGCGACCCGAAACCGGCGCCCAGCGGCCCGAAATGCAGGAGTTAGGTCCGACCCGATTCCGGCTCCCTCTGCAAGACCGTGTCGGCGAGGCCGTACTCGACGGCCGCGGCGGCCGTGAACACCCGGTCGCGCTCAGTGTCGACGCGCAGCTTCGCCGTATCGACGCCGGTGTGCCGGGCGAGGATCTCCTCCACCTCCCCGCGCACGCGCACCAATTCATCCGCCTGCAGGATGAGGTCGGGGATCGCTCCTCGGCCCTGTCCCGCCGGCTGGTGCAGCACGACGCGCGCGTGCGGCAGCACGGCCCGCTTGCCTGCGGCGCCGGTCGCGAGCAGCACCGCCCCGACGCCGATCGCCTGACCGACGACGGTCGTCGCGACATCAGGCCGCACGTGCTGCATCGTGTCGTAGATGGCGAGCATCGCCGCGGGGTCGCCGCCCTCGCAGTTGATGTAGAGCTGGATGTCGCGTTCGGGGCTGTCGGCATCCAGGTGCAGCAGCTGAGCGATGAGGGCGTTCGCGACGCCCGCGTCGATGCCGGTGCCGAGGTAGACCACGCGTTCTGCGAGAAGGTGCGAGTAGACATCCATGATGCGATCACCCCGGGGATGCTGCGCCACCACGTTCGGGATCGTGTACCCGCTCACGCCGCCACCTCCGATGCGCCGATGCCGAGGCCGGCCGGCCGCCGGCGTCGCGGCACCACCTGGTCGAAGCCGTCGACGATCCCATCGATGAAGCCGTACTCCTTCGCCTCGATCGCGGTGTACCAGCGGTCGTGGAGCGAGTCGTCGAAGACGCGGTCCACGGGCTGACCGGTGTCGTCGGCGATGAGGGCGAGGACGGTGTCGCGGGTGTGGCGGAGGTCGTCGGCCTGCATCTCCACCTCGACCGCCGACCCGCCGATGCCGGCTGAACCCTGGTGCATGAGCACCCGCGCGTGCGGGAGTGCGCGGCGCTTGCCCCTCGTCCCCGCCGACAGCAGGAACTGGCCGGCACTGGCGGCCATGCCGAGGGCGAGGGTGGCGACGTCGTTCGGGATCAGGCGCATCACGTCGCGGATGGCGAGCATCGCCGGCACCGATCCGCCGGGCGAGTGGATCCACAGGGCGATGTCGGCGGCCTCGTCCTCGGCGGCCAGCGTCAGCAGCTGGGTGGTGAGGAGGGTGCCGTTGTCGTCGTCGAGTGCGCCGTCGAGCACGAGCACGCGGTGGTGGAACAGTTCGCGTCGGGTCTCGGGCCCGAACGCCGGAGGGCGGGGTGTGTCTGACATGCATCTCATCGTGCGACGGATGCAGAAGTCGCGGCCGCGCGCGCGGCCCTCGGCGGATCAGCTCACGGCAGAGCGCCGCGAGGGCTTGGCCAGCACGTCGCGCACCGCACCGGCGAGCGCCGACATCACGTGCTCGGGCTCGATGCGACGCGCCGCCTCCACCGCCTCGACGGAGAGCCGGTGCCGCAGGTCGAGGTCGGTGAGCACCCGCACGAGTGCCTGCGTCATCGCCTCGATGTCACCGTTGGGCACGAGCAGTCCCCCACCGCCGGCGAGCGCTTCGGCGGGCCCGAAGGGCGCGTCGTAGGCCACGACCGGGCATCCGCGCACCAGGGCCTCCGCCAGGGAGAGCCCCTGCCCCTCGTGCCGGGAGGTGGAGAGGAAGACGGCGGCCTGGTCGAGCACGCGTCCCGGGTCATCCGTCGGTCCACGCAGCACCACGTGGGATCCGACGCCCAGCTCGTCGATGAGCGCCTGCACTTCTGCGCGCAGCGGCCCGTCGCCGAAGATGTCGAGCCGCGCCTCGGGAAGCAGGCTGATGACGCCGGCGAACGCCCGTACGGCGTGGTCGACCCGCTTCTGGAACGCCAGCCGGTTGAGCATCACGACCTGGTGCGGGTCGCGGCCGGCGAGCGGCGCGACGGCGGAGGCAGCGGGCACCCCGTTCGGCACGACGATGTGGACGTCCGACGCACCGAAGCGCTCCTGGATGGCGTCACGCTGCGCCGCGGTCGGCCAGAGCACCGCATCGAACCGCTCGGCGACGCTGAACCACCTCTCCCACAGGGCGTTCGTCTCGGCGTCGAGGGTGTAGGGCGGCTCCATGTGCACCGTGTGGATCGAGTGCAGTAGCCGCACATCGGGGTCGTCCCACCCGGCGAGAAGCTCGCCGAGCTGCCGCGACTCGCACACGACGATCACCGGCCGTGTCGGGTCATCCGCTCGGAGCTCCGCCGTCACGTGTTCGAGCCATGCGCGGTAGAGCGCGCCGAACCCGGAGAGGATGCCGCGCACCCGCCCGTCGGTCCCGTGCACGGCGATCGGGGCCGAGGTAATGTGCCAGTCGGGGTCGTCGGGGATGACGGGCAGCGACAGCGCCGGGTGCCCCGCGGGCACCGGGCGGTATTCCAGCGCCGGGTCGGGGTCTCCGGGGTGCACCGCATCGAGCAGCCACGCGGCGGCACCGCCATCCGCTCCGCTCGCCTCGTCGAAGAGGTTCCGCATGCGTTCGACGCCGACGATGAGGTCGCGCCCGTCGAAGACGGCGCGGTGGTGGGCGTGCTCTTCGGGCGTGCCGGGGTCGACGGTGAGGAGGAGGGGCCCGCGCCCGCCATGCACGCCGGCGGCGGCCATCTGGCGCGCCCGCGCGAGGGTGGCCAGGGTGTATCCGCCGTCCCGGTCGGGGATCAGACGGCTGGAGAGGATGACGTACTCGGCGTCGGGGAAGACGGTCATCCGCTCAGCTCACTCCCACTCGATGGTGCCCGGGGGCTTGGACGTGACATCGAGCACCACCCGGTTCACCTCGCGGACCTCGTTGGTGATGCGGTTGGAGATCTTCGACAGCACGTCGTACGGCAGCCGCGTCCAGTCCGCCGTCATGGCGTCTTCCGAGGAGACGGGGCGGAGGACGATCGGGTGACCATAGGTGCGGCCATCTCCCTGCACCCCGACCGAGCGCACATCGGCCAAGAGCACGACGGGGCACTGCCAGATCTCGCCGTCGAGGCCGGCCTTCGTCAGCTCGGCCCGCGCGATGGCGTCGGCATCACGCAGAATCTCGAGACGGTCAGCGGTGACCTCACCCACGATCCGGATGCCGAGGCCGGGGCCCGGAAAGGGCTGGCGCGCGACGATCGCCTCGGGGAGGCCGAGCTCGCGACCGATGGCGCGGACCTCGTCTTTGAAAAGGGTGCGCAGCGGCTCGACGAGCTCGAACTGGAGGTCTTCGGGAAGACCCCCGACGTTGTGGTGCGACTTGATGTTCGCCGCCCCCGTCCCGCCGCCGGATTCCACGACGTCGGGGTACAGCGTCCCCTGGACGAGGAACCGGATCGGCTCGCCGTCGGCTGCGGCCTCGGCGACGAGGTCGCGCTCGGCGGCTTCGAACGCGCGGATGAACTCACGCCCGATGATCTTGCGCTTCTGCTCCGGGTCGGAGACGCCCTCGAGCGCAGCGAGGAACTGCTCGCGCGCGTCGACGGTGATCAGGCGCACGCCGGTGGAGGCGACGTAGTCGTTCTCGACCTGCTCGCGCTCGCCCTTCCGCAACAGCCCGTGGTCGACGAAGATCGCCGTGAGCTGGTCGCCGACCGCGCGGTGGACGAGCGCGGTCGAGACCGCGGAGTCCACACCGCCCGAGAGCGCCGAGATGACGCGGGCGTCGCCGACCTGGGCGCGGATCTTCTCGACCTGCTCGGCGATCACGTTCCCGCTGTTCCAGTCGGCCGGGAGCCCCGCGGCCTTGTGCAGGAAGTTCTTGAGCACCGCCTGACCGTGATCGGTGTGCTTGACCTCGGGATGCCACTGCACGCCGTACAGGCGACGGGCATCGTTCGCGAACGCGGCCACCGGGGTCGCGGCGGTGCGGGCGAGCACGTCGAAACCCTCGGGGGCCTTCGCGACCTGGTCGCCATGGCTCATCCAGACGTTCTGCTCGGCAGGCTGACCCTCCAGGAGCGTTCCCTCGGTCACGATCGTGGCGTCGGTGGCGCCGTACTCGCGCAGGCCGGTGTGCGCGACCTCCCCGCCGAGGGCCTTCGCCATCGCCTGGAAGCCGTAGCAGATGCCGAGCGTCGGCACCCCGAGCTCGAGCACGCCCGGGTCGAGGGCCGGCGCGCCGTCTTCGTAGACCGACGACGGTCCGCCCGAGAGGATGATGCCGACGGGCTGGCGCGCGGCGATCTCGTCGGGGGTGGCGGTGTGCGGGACGATCTCGCTGTACACCCCGGCCTCGCGCACCCGTCGGGCGATCAGCTGGGCGTACTGCGCGCCGAAGTCGACGACGAGGACGGGACGCTGGGACGTCTCGGTCTGTTCGGTCACCGGGTGCCTTCCGAAGCGGGGACGGTGGATGAGGCGGACGCCGCAGCAGCGGCCTCGCGCTCGGCGAGGTAGCGGCGGACCTCACGGGCCACCCGCGCCTCCATGAAGAACGACAGCAGCGGCACGACGCCGCCGAGGGCGAGGGTGATGAAGCGCAGGAAGGGCCAGCGCATGAGGCTCCAGATGCGAAAGCACGCGAAGAGGTACACGACGTAGAACCAGCCGTGCGCGACGAGGATGAACAGCGAGATGTTGAACCCATCGCCCGTGGAGATCATCTCGCAGGTGTTCGTCGCCGGCAGGAACAGCGACCACCACTGGCAGTCGGCGCCGGCGATGACGGGAGCGAACCAGAGGAATCCCCCGGAGCCTCCCGCGAACAGCTCGATGTGCAGCGGGGTGTACTTCAGGATCATCTCCGCCACGAGGAGGAGCAGGCCCACACCGGTGATGATCGAGCAGATCTGGTAGAAGGTCAGCGCTCCGCGGATCGCCGGAAATGAGGCGAGTTTCGGGGCACGCGGCATGCCCCGAGTCTACCGGCAGGGCCGCAGCGGCGATTCAGGATGTCTCGGCGCTGAACCAGGCGCGGGGCCGAGTCAGATGCGGGCGGACACGATGCCCCCGTCGACGTCGATCGTCGCGCCGTGCAGGTACGCCGCCTCGTCCGACGCGAGGTAGCGGACGGCGAAGGCGATGTCGATCGGTCGGCCGGGCTTACCCGCCGGGGATCCGGCGGTCATGGCCTCGAGGATCTCGGCGGCGTCGGCGTTGCCGGGAGTCAGGGTCGCGCCGGGCGCGACCGCGTTCACACGCACTCCGCGCGGACCGTACTCCGCCGCCCATGCCTTCGTCAGGTGGTCGAGGGCGGCCTTCGTCGCGGGGTACAGGCCCACCGCCGGAGTTCCGACGTTCGCCATCCACGAGGTGATGTTCACCACCGCGCCCGCACCGCGCTCGGCCATAGCCGGAGCGAGGGCCCCGACGAGATCGTGCGGGACGCGGATGTTGGTGGCGAGGAGTGCGGCGACATCCTCATCGGGAAGATCTGCGGTCGGGCCGACGGGGAAGATCCCCGCATTGTTGACCAGGATGTCCACGCGGCCGCCCAGCGCTTCGACGGCGCGCGCGGCGAAATCCCGCGCGGCGTCAGGGCTCTCGGCGAGGTCGCCGGTGACGACGCTCGCTCGCCCCCCGCGCTCGGTGATGGCGACGGCGACGGCGTCGGCGCGCTCGGCGCTCCGGCCGTGGACGACGACGTGCGCTCCGGAGGCGGCCAGGACGTGGGCGATCGCCTCACCGATCCCGCTCGAGGATCCGGTCACGATCGCCGTTCGGTCGGCGAGCCGCTCATCGCGCGGGAGGGTGGGAAGGGAGGAGGAAGTGGTCATGTCCTCAGACTCCCGCTCGACGACGTGGACGGCTTGATTCTCACCGTCGTGACCTTGACGGAAACCGTCTGGGATTGAATGGTCGAATGGATACCCGCACGTCCGCGACCCTCGAGCGAGCGGCCGAGAAGGCTCGCCGTCACGGCCGCGACACCGCTCGCGCGGAGGCGTTGGGGGTCACGCTCGGGCGCACCACCGCGCCGACGCCGATGCTGTTCGTTCGCTACCCGCCATGCCTGGCGATGGTGCTTCACGGCCGCAAGCAGTCGCTCGACGCCGATGGTGCAGGAGCGGAGTGGGGACCGGAGCACTTCCTCATCACGCCGGTGAATCTGCCGGTGATCGCCCGGGTGATCGAGATCGGCCCCGCCGGCGACTTCCTCTCGCTGAACTGGCGGCTCGACCCGACCATCGTCAGCGAGGTCGCCGCGCACCTGCCGGGAGCCGCGACGAGTGCACCGTCGCCGCGCCTGGGTACGGTGACCGCCGGCATCGCCGACGCCGTCGATCGTCTCCTCGGGATCCTCGACACCCCGGAGGACGCGCCGGTCCTGCTTCCCCTGATCAGCCGCGAGCTCACCCTCCGCCTGTTGCAGAGCGATCAAGCGCCGCGTCTGCACGCCGCCGCGGAGCACGCGCACGCCGATGCGGTCAGCACCGCGATCGACCACTTCGCCGCCGATCTCGCGCGCCCGTGGACGGTCGACGACGCCGCAGCCCTCTGCCATGTCAGCCCCGCGACGTTGACGCGGCGGTTCCGCGAGATCACGGGTCTCACACCGATGCGCTACCTGAAGCGGCTGCGCCTCGGCGAGGCCCGCCGTGTCATGCTGACCGAGGGGCGATCGGCGTCGCAGGCGGCCTTCGCCGTCGGCTACCTCAGCGCCGCCCACTTCTCGCGCGACTACCGCGCGGCGTATCGGCTGCCGCCGACCAGAGACATGCAGCGCGCGTCAGGCGGATGACTCGGCGCGGGCGTCTTCGAGGTCTTCGACCTCTTTCTCCCAGGCGTCCTTGGCCAGGCGGTACCAGAGGTAGAACGCGAAGCCGGCGAAGATGACCCACTCGGCGGCGTAGAAGACGTTCAGCCAGTTCACCGCCGACCCCGCCTCCGGCGGTGCCGAGACGATCTCGTCAAGACCCGCCTGGGGCGCCTCGGCGACGATGTACGAGCGGTAGACCTCCAGCCCCGCGGTGTCGCTCCACCGCGACAGCAGGGCGGCCGGCGACATCCGGATCAGGGTCTGCGGATCCGCGCCCGACGGCGGCGGCACCGCGCCCTCGTCGGAGATGAGCCGCCCCTCGATCGCGATCGGGGCACCCGCCGCCGCGGCGTCGGCGTTCAATCGCTCGGCCGCCGCCTCCGCGGCATCCTGTGTCGGCGCCCAGCCCACGGCAACAGCGATCGAGGTGGGGACGGCGGTGTCGGCTACGCGCAGCTGGCCGGTGACCCAGAAGCCCTCGACCCCGTCGTTGAACCGGGAGGAGACGACGATGAAGTCACCCGGCACCCATGCGCCGCTCACCGTCACGCGCTGCCCGACGAAGGGCTCGGGGAGATACTCGCCGGGCTCGCTCACCTCGGCGAGCGGTCGGACCTGCTCGGTCGCTCCCGGCGGAAGCGGCGCGGTGTCGATCGCCCGGCCGAGCTGCCACTGGCCGAGCCACGCGAACAGGCCCGCGACCACCAGGGAGAGGGCGAGGAGGGCGATCCACTGCGGCCGGATCAGCACCTCGCGCAACGTCGGCGGGAACTCCTGCGTGGGAGCCGGCGGGGGCAGTGGGGCAGGCTGGGTCATCACTGCGGGTACGGCGCGACGACGACCTCCACGCGCTGGAACTCCTTGAGGTCGGAGTAGCCGGTCGTCGCCATGGATTTCTTCAGCGCCCCGATGAGGTTCGCGGTGCCGTCGGCGACGGGCGCCGGGCCGTAGAGGATCGACTCGAGTGTGGTGACCTGGTCGACCTTCACGCGGCGGCCGCGCGGGAGCTTGGCGTGGTGGGCCTCGGGACCCCAGTGGAACCCTCCGCCGGGAGCATCGGTCGCGCGGGCGAGCGCGACGCCGAGCATGACCGCGTCGGCGCCCATCGCGAGGGCCTTGACGATGTCACCGGAGGTGCCGACACCCCCGTCGGCGATGACGTGCACGTAGCGTCCACCCGACTCGTCGAGGTAGTCGCGCCGCGCGCCCGCCACGTCGGCGACCGCCGTCGCCATCGGTGCGTGGATGCCGAGGGTCGCCCGCGTGGTCGAGGCCGCTCCCCCGCCGAAGCCGACGAGCACACCCGCGGCGCCGGTGCGCATGAGGTGGAGGGCCGCGGTGTAGGTCGCCGCCCCGCCGACGATGACGGGGACGTCGAGGTCGTAGATGAACTTCTTGAGGTTCAGCGGCTCGGCGACGCTCGACACGTGCTCGGCCGAGACGGTCGTGCCCCGGATCACGAAAAGATCGACCCCCGCCGCGACCACGGTCTCGTAGAGGTCTGCCGTGCGTTGCGGGGTGAGGGCGCCGGCGACGGTGACGCCGCCCGCACGGATCTCGGCGAGCCGGTCGCGCACGAGCTCGGGCTTGATCGGCTCGGAGTACAGCTCCTGCATGCGCCGGGTGGCGGCGGCATCGGGGAGGCTCGCGATCTCGGCGAGGAGCGGCTCGGGGTCGTCGTATCGGGTCCACAGGCCCTCGAGATCGAGCACGCCGAGACCGCCGAGCTGACCGAGCATGATCGCCGTGCGGGGACTCACGACGGAATCCATCGGGGCGCCCAGTACCGGGATGTCGAACTGGTAGGCGTCGATCGACCACGCCGTCGAGACATCCTCGGGGTTCCTCGTGCGCCGGGAGGGCACGACGGCGATGTCGTCGAACGTGTAGGCGCGGCGAGCGCGCTTGGCGCGGCCGATCTCCATCTCCATGGTCACCGTCCCAGCCTACCCGCCGGGTCTGACGCGGCCGCGGGGGTGGTCTTTCTCAGGCGACCTGGTAGCGTCCCGACGCCACCGCGCGGGCGCGGGCCTTGGCCGCCTCCTCCTCGCGATTCTTCGGGGGCGCGGTGGACACGAGGTCGTCCAGCAGATGCTGCGTGGCGTGGGCGATCTCGGCGACGGCGCGATCGAAGGCCTCCTGGTTGGCCTTCGAGGGCTTGGTGGTCCCGGCGATCTTCCGCACGTACTGCAGGGCGGCGGCGTGCACCTCGTCCGACGAGGCGGCGGGGGCGAAGTTGTGGAGGGTGTGGATGTTCCGACACATGCGAGCGACGATACGCCGGGCTCGCGATGCTCACCAGGGTTCGTCGGCGCGGGGGGCGACGTCGAGGATCTGCGGGAGCTTGGAGGGGAAGCACGTCTGCAGCAGCTCTGCGATGCGCGCGTCGGTGTCATAGCTGTCGACCAGCCGCATCCCGATCATGACGTTGATGAGCATCCCCTGGGCGAGGAACGTGCTCGCCTCATCGGCCGAGAAGCCGACCTCCTCGCGGAAGAACTGCCACACGTCGGCGAAGATCGTGCGCGCGGCCGGCCCGATGACCGGATGACTGCCGAGCAGCCACGCATGCGAGAGGGTCTGGTGCAGCCCCCGCACGCTCACGAGCTGCACGTACGCGTCGCCGATCCGCTGCGGGAGGTCGCGATCGGATGCCTCATCGGCGAGCGCCTGACGAAACGCCGACATGAGGGCATCGGATGACGCGGCGAGCGCGGCGAGGAACAGGCTCTCCTTCGACCCGAACAGCCGCACCACGTAGGGCTGGCTGACACCGGCCGCGCGCGCGACGTCGTCGGTGGTCGTGCCTTCGTAGCCGCGCGCTCCGAAGATGGCGATGGCGGCGGCGACGATCTGCTCGCGGCGCTCGTCCGAACTCATCCGACGGGCGGGGCCGGGCGACGTCGTCGTCGACGAAGAAGAAGCCATGTTGACATGTTATCAGTCGATTACTACATTAGCCTCCAGCAAGTAATCATCCGATTACAACCAAGGAGTCCCGATGTCCCGTCGACCATTCGCGCTCGTCCTCGCCGCGGCATCCCTGCCGATGTTCATGGCGACCCTCGACAACCTCGTCATGACCAATGCCCTGCCCGTGCTGAGCCGCGAGATGGGGGCGAGCGTGGAGGAGCTGCAGTGGTTCGTGAACGCCTACACGCTCGTGTTCGCCGGGGCGATCCTCGTCGCCGCGGCCCTCGGCGACCGCTTCGGCCGGCGCACCGTCTTCGCCATCGGCATCGGCGTCTTCGGGCTGGGCTCCGTGCTGGCCGCTCTCAGCACCGACCCGGGCCAGCTCATCGTCGCCCGGGCGATTCAGGGCCTCGGCGGGGCCGCCGTGCTGCCGCTCTCCCTCGCTCTCCTCAGCGGAGCGGTCACGCCCGCCCGCCGACCGCTCGCCATCGGCATCTGGGGCGGGGTGTCAGGGCTCGGCGTCGCCGTCGGCCCGCTCGTGGGCGGGGCGATCATGGAGGGTTGGTCGTGGCAGGCGATCTTCTGGATCAACGTGCCCGTCGCCCTCGTCGCCATCCCCCTCGCCCTCCTCGTTCTCCCGAACGACCGTGGGGTGCGCGCGCGCATCGACCTCCCTGGCGCGCTCCTCGCCGCGGGCGGCGTGCTCGCCCTCGTGCACGCGATCGTGCGGGCCAACGACGACGGGTGGGACACGATCGGCGTCATCGGCGAACTCGCGCTCGGTGGCATCCTTCTCCTCGCGTTCGTCCTCTGGCAGGCGCGCACGGCGGCGCCCCTCATTCCGCTCCGCCTCTTTCGGGACCGGTCGTTCTCGGTGACGAACCTCGTCGGATTCGCGTTCAGCTTCGGCACGTTCGGCGCGGTGTTCCTCCTCATCCAGTTCCTCCAGGTCGAACAGGGTTCGACACCCCTTGAAGCGGCGCTGCAGACGACGCCCTGGACGCTCGCACCGATGATCGTCGCGCCGATCGCGGGGTTCATCGCGCCCCGCGTCGGCACGCGCGCCCTGCTCGTCACCGGGCTCGCCCTGCAGGGCGCCGCGCTGGCATGGATCGCCGCGGTGATGTCATCCGATGTGGCGTACGCGACGCTTGTGGCGCCCTTCATCACGGCGGGCGTCGGGATGGGACTCGTCTTCGCCCCGTCGGCGACGGCGCTGCTGGCGACCCTCGGCCTCGTCGACCACGCGAAGGCGTCGGGGGTGAACTCCACGGTGCGCGAGCTGGGCGTCGCCCTCGGCACGGCGGTCATGACCGCGGTGTTCGTCGGGGCCGGCGGCGCCCTCGTACCCGGCGAGTACGTGGCCGCGGCGCGCCCGGCGATCTTCCTCGGCGCAGCGGTGCTGGCGATCGCGATGGTGGCGGCGCTGTTCCTCCCCGCCGGGCGGAGCGCGACCGAGGAGGCCCCGGCCGAGATGGACGTCGCCGAGGCCGGCGACGACGTCAGCGTCCCCGCAGCAGTCGGGTGAGCAGCCCGTCGAAGACGAACAGCAGGAAGGCCGCCGAGCCGATCCACGGCGAGATGATCACCACCAGCAGGGAGATGATCACCGCGCTCAGTGCGCCGCGGCCATAGGCGCGGGCGTCGGCCTCGGAAAGATCTGGCATGAGGTCGGCGCGCCGGCGCACCGCCCACGACCACTGCAACCAGCTGGTGAGGATCGCCAGGAAGAAGGTGATCGGCATGAGCACGCGTCCGGCCGTGTACGTCGAGTACTCGGTTGTCAGGCCGGTGGCGAAGGGGACGACGACGATGAAGAGCAGCCGGATGTTGTTCAGCCAGATCACCACGCCGTCGACCCGGACGATCCACTCGAACTGCTCGACGTGGGTCATCCACAGCAGGCACAGCAGCAGGAAGCTGAGGGCGAAGTTGAAGAACTGCGGCACCATCGCGGCCAGCGCCCCCCAGAGCTCGGCGTTGGACTGGACCGCGCCGAACGTGTGGGTGGTGAGATCGAGCACGAGCAGGGTCGCCGCGATCGCGAAGACCCCGTCGGTGAAGGCGGCCAGGCGCGTCGCGCCGACCGTGGCCTCCGGGTGGACCTTCCCCCTGATCACCTCGCCAGGCTAGCGGTGGGCGGTTGGACTTCGGAGAAGCGCATGAGGATCGGAGCCGAGTGCGTCCAGGCTCCGAAGGTGCTGGCCCTCTCCGAAGAAGGTTCATTCACGCGGCGAGGTGAAGGCGGGCGGCGATGGCCCGACGGATGACACGGAGCACCGTCTCCCGGTCGTGCACGACCTGTGCGTAGCCGAAGCGCAGCACCGTGTATCCCCGCAGACGCAGCTCAGCGTCGTGAGCGATGTCCTTCGCGCGCTGCGCGGCCGAAGAATGGAACTGCCACCCGTCGAGCTGGATGACGAGCTTCTCGCCCACCACGATGTCGACGGGCCGCCCCGCGAGCCACACCTGCTGTCGAACATTGACGCCCCAGCGCCGCAGCGGCACGACGAGCAGGGTCTCGAGCCCGGAGTCGGACAGCCCCGTGACAGCCTCGGCCAGTTCGCGCGCCGCCTTCGAGGTCCAGGGCAGCGAGCGCAGGTACTCCGGCGCGAGCTTCTCCACGCGCACGGCCGACTCCCAGAGCACCAGAGCGTCGTCGTTCGGAAGGCAGCCGGCGATGTGCTGCAGCGCATCTTCGACCTCGGCGCACAACGATCGCGGTGCGGGAAGCAGGGGTTTCGTCCAGTGCAACGTCGCGTCGATCGGGCCGGTGAGGTGGGCCGACGCGGCATGCGGGGGGAGGTGCAGGTGCACCCTGGAAGGAGGGGAGGGCAGCCACCATTGGCGACGGTTCGCCAGCGAGACGCATGACACCCGCCCGCCGGCGCGGGCCGCAAGAACGAGAGCGGGGTCGGCATCGGATGTCGCCACCCATGCCCGGCGGATGAGAGTGCCGAAGCCGCTGTGGACGAACGACTGCAGCGACGGGAGGGCGAAACCCGCGGCGAGGATGTCAGCGCGATGAGCGATGCCGTCACGGGAGGCGAGCCACTGCAGGAGGTTCACATCGGCAGTGTGGCCACGTTCGCGGCATCCATCCGCCGGTTCGTTGCATTCCGTGGACAGCTCGACGCACGCCCGGCGTGTGCAGAAGAGGACGGGCGCGCGCGTGCTTCGGAGATCCACGCGCGGTTCGGACCCGAACGCCCGAAGCGCTCCGAAGAAGCGCGAATTCTCCGCAGCTCGGCGCGCCTCGGCGACTCAGCGCTTGTAGTTCGGAGCCTCCACGACGATCTGCACGTCGTGCGGGTGCGACTCCTTCAGCCCCGCAGACGTGATGCGCACGAACTTGCCCTTGGCCTTCAGCTCGTCGATCGTGCGGGCGCCGACGTAGAACATCGACTGCCGGAGGCCGCCGACGAGCTGGTAGGCCACCGCCGACACCGGGCCGCGGTAGGGAACCTGGCCCTCGATCCCCTCGGGGATGAGCTTGTCGTCGTTGGGCACATCGGCTTGGAAGTAGCGGTCCTTCGAGTACGACGTCTTCTTGCCGCGCGTCTGCAGAGCGCCGAGCGACCCCATGCCGCGGTACTGCTTGAACTGCTTCCCGCTCTGGAAGACGATCTCGCCCGGCGACTCGTCGGTGCCGGCGAGGAGCGAGCCGAGCATGACGGTGTCGGCTCCGGCGACGAGCGCCTTGGCGATGTCACCCGAGTACTGCAGGCCGCCGTCGGCGATGATCGGCACGCCCGCCGCGCGGGCGGCGAGGGATGCCTCGTAGATCGCCGTCACCTGCGGCACGCCCACCCCAGCGACCACCCGGGTGGTGCAGATCGAGCCCGGCCCGACACCGACCTTGACCGCGTCCACGCCGGCGTCGATGAGAGCCTGTGCACCCTCCCGCGTCGCGACGTTGCCGCCGATGACGTCGACGCCCGCGAACGACGGGTCGGCCTTGAGGCGCCGCACGATGTCGATGACCCCGGCCGACTGGCCGTTGGCGGTGTCGACCACGAGCACGTCCACGCCCTTGTCGCGGAGCGCCTCGGCACGCTGCCACGCGTCGCCGAAGAAGCCGATCGCGGCCCCGACGCGCAGGCGCCCCTGCTCGTCCTTGGTCGCGAGGGGGTACTTCTCGCTCTTGTCGAAGTCCTTAATGGTGATGAGACCGGCGAGCTTGCCGTCGTCGTCGATGAGCGGCAGCTTCTCGACACGGTGTTTTGCGAAGAGGGCGATGACGTCGTTCGCGCCGATCCCGACGCGCGCGGTGATGAGCCCCTCGGTCGTCATCACATCTTTCACCAGCGTGGTCTGACGCTCGAAGCCCGAGACGAACCGCATGTCGCGGTTGGTGACGATGCCGACGAGCTGCCCCTCGGCGTCGACGACCGGCAGCCCCGAGATGCGGTACTTCGCGCACAGCGCGTCGACCTCTTCGATCGTGGCGTCGGGAGTGGTCGTGATGGGGTCGGAGATCATCCCCGACTCGCTGCGCTTGACCCGGTCCACCATCGCCGCCTGCTCCTCGATGGAGAGATTGCGATGGATGATGCCGATCCCGCCCTCACGCGCGATGGCGATCGCCATGCGGGCTTCGGTGACGGTGTCCATCGCGCTCGAGAGGAGCGGAGTGGCGACCGTGATCCGACGGGTCACACGCGAGGACGTGTCCGCCTCGCTCGGGATGACATCGGTGTGACCGGGAAGCAGCAGCACGTCGTCATAGGTGAGACCGACGAAGCCGAAGGGATCGTTTTCCATGGGGGCTCCTGCGCGCGAGAGGGGTGTGCTGATTCTAAACGCGGGAGGCTGCGACCTATTCCGACCGATCGGTCACTTATGCTCGACCGACACTGTTTTCAAATGCCAAGTCGGTTCGTAGGTGAAACACGCCCGACACATTACGCTCATACCGTTCATCAATGCCGATGCACCCCGATGTCGGCATTGGCGCCGGACTGGAGGATCTGTGAGTCCCACCATCGCTGCGGCTCAGCGGACGAGACGCAGGGCGATCCCCGCGATCATCGCCCTGTTCCTGATGCTCATGGGCATCTTCGTGTCATCCGTTCCCGCCTTCGCCACGGATTCCGAGAACCCGTATCGCATCAGCGGAAACGTCCAGCTCGACGGCGAACCCCTCGAAGGGGTGCGCCTGGTCATCGACGGGCCCGGCGGCGAGCAGGAGGTCGAGACCGACGAGAACGGCCAGTGGCGTGTCGGGGTGCCCGAGCGGGGTGAGACCTACACCGTCACCCTCGACGAAGAGACGCTGCCCGAGGGCATCGCCGTGGTCGACCCCGAAGACGACTCCCCCAACATCAAGGAAGTGGAGATGGGGCAGGGTGGCCGCGCGACGGTCAACTTCTTCATCGGCGAGGGTGAGCGAAACGTCACCGGCTTCTTCGACCAGTTCGTCCAGCGCATCATCCAGGGTCTGAGCTTCGGCCTCATGCTGGCCCTCGCGGCCATCGGGCTCTCCCTCGTCTACGGCACCACCGGCATCTCCAACTTCGCCCACGGCGAGATGGTGACCTTCGGGGCGGTGATGGCCGCGGTCCTCGTGGGGCCGGCGAGCCTGGCGCTGCCGTGGTGGCTCGGGTTCCCGGTCGCGGTGGTGCTGAGCGCCCTCCTCGGCCTCGTGATGGACATGGCGCTCTGGCGACCGCTGCGGCGCAGGCGCGTGGGCATCGTGCAGCTCATGATCGTCTCGATCGGTCTGTCGCTGGCGATGCGCTACACCTTCCAGTTCTTCATCGGCGGTGGCACCATCCAGCTCCCGGGCTCCAACGCCCCGCGCATTCCGCTCTTCGGCACGGTGGAACTCAGCGTCATCGACATCGCGTCGCTGGCGATCTCGATCATCGTCATCGTCGCCTTCGCGCTGTGGCTGACCCGCTCCCGGATCGGCAAGGCGACACGGGCGATCTCGGACAATCCGTCACTGGCGGCGGCATCCGGAATCGATGTGGACTTCGTGGTCCGCATCGTCTGGATCCTCGCCGGCGCCCTGGCCGGCCTCGCCGGCATCCTGTACGCGTATTACCGTCCGGGCATCCGCTGGGACATGGGAGCGCAGATCCTGCTGCTGATGTTCGCCGCCGTCATCCTCGGTGGCCTCGGCACCGCCTACGGCGCGCTCGTCGGCGCGATCATCGTGGGCATCGTGGTCGAGGTCTCGAGCCTGTGGATCCCGTCGGACCTCAAGTACGCCAGTGCGCTGTTCATCCTCATCGTGATCCTGCTGTTCCGACCACAGGGAATCCTGGGCCGGCGAGAGAGAATAGGTTAGGGCCCGGCAATGGACTGGCTGCAGATCCTCTCCAACACCGCCTCCTCGATTCTGAGTCCGGCGACCATCGGCTACGCCCTGGCGGCGCTCGGTCTCGCGGTGCACTTCGGCTACACCGGCCTGATCAACATGGGCATCGCCGGGTTCATGGCGATCGGGGCATACGGCTACGCGATCGGCGTTCTCACCTTCGGACTGGAGTGGTGGCTCGCCGCACTCCTGGGCCTCGTGGCGTCGGCCGTCTTCGCCGTCATCCTCGGCATCCCGACCCTGCGACTGCGCGGCGACTATCTCGCGATCGTCACGATCGCGGCGGCCGAGGTGGTGCGTCTGCTCTTCCTCACCACCGCATTCGACGACGTCACCGGCTCGGCCGACGGGCTCAGCGGGTATCACGCGAGTTTCCGCGGGGCGAACCCGATCCCCGACGGCACCTACGGCTTCGGACCCTTCACCTACAACGAGACCCAGTGGTGGGTGCGGATCATGGGGCTTCTGACCCTCGCGTTCGCGGTGCTCGTGGTGTGGATGCTGACCCGCAGCCCCTGGGGCCGGACGATCAAGGGCATCCGCGAGGACGAAGACGCCGTGCGCGCGCTCGGCAAGAACGTCTACGCGTACAAGATGCAGTCCCTCATTCTGGGTGGTGTGCTCGCCGCGGCGGGCGGCATCGTGTACGCCCTTCCCTCGGCGGTCAGCCCCGGTGTGTACGTGACCTCGCTGACGTTCTTCGTGTGGACGGCGCTTCTGTTGGGCGGTGCGGCGACGGTGTTCGGCCCGCTCCTCGGATCGCTGATCTTCTGGGTGCTCCAGACCTTCCTCTCCAACGTCCTCCCGGCGTTGGTGGCGGCGGGCATCCTTCCCTTCATGACCCAGATCCAGGCGGGAACGCTGCGCTTCATCATCGTGGGCGTCGCGCTCATGCTCCTCGTGATCTTCATGCCGCAGGGCATCCTCGGCAACAAGAAGGAGCTGACCTTTGTCCGATAACCAGCCCTCCAACGAGCCCGTCGACGATGTCGATCCGATGGCCGCCCCCACGCCGCGCGCGAAGACCACCGGTCTCCACGTGGGCGAGGTGCGGCCCGGAGTGCCGAAGGTCGACCCGATCCTCGTCGCCGACGGCGTGCAGCGCTCCTTCGGCGGTGTCAACGCCGTCGACGTCGAGCATCTCGAGATCCCGCGGGGCGCCATCACGGCGCTCATCGGACCCAACGGTGCCGGCAAGACCACCCTGTTCAACCTGCTGACCGGCTTCGACAAGCCCAACACGGGCACGTGGAGCTTCGAGGGGAAGAACCTCTCCGGCATCCCGGCCTATCGCGTGTCGCGCATGGGACTGGTCCGCACCTTCCAGCTGACCAAGGCCCTCGGCCTCCTCACCGTCATGGAGAACATGAAGCTCGGCGCGACCGGGCAGCGCGGGGAGAAGTTCTGGGCCTCGCTCTTCCCGCCGCTGTGGCGCAAGCAGGACGCCGAGATCGAGCAGCGCGCCGAGGGTCTGCTGAAGAAGTTCAAGCTCGACGCCAAGTCGGCCGACTTCGCCGCGAGCCTCTCGGGCGGTCAGCGCAAGCTCCTCGAGATGGCCCGGGCCCTCATGACCCAGCCGACGCTGGTCATGCTCGATGAGCCGATGGCCGGGGTGAACCCGGCGCTGACCCAGTCGCTCCTCGATCACATCCTCGACCTCAAGGACGAGGGGATGACGGTGCTCTTCGTCGAGCACGACATGCACATGGTCCGGCACATCGCCGACTGGGTGGTCGTCATGGCCGAAGGACGTATCGTCGCCGAAGGCGACCCGGCATCCGTCATGAAGAATCCCGCGGTCATCGATGCCTATCTCGGCGCGCACCAGGAGCTCGATCTCGGTGTCGTCACCGGCCGGATCCCGGTCGTCGACGCCGATGCCGGAACGGATGCCGCGGCCTCGGCGTCGTACAGCGCCCAGACGCTCGTCGAAGAAGGCCTGGCCGAGGAAGAGCAGGAGGAGCAGAAGTGAGCACTCCCACCGAGGCCGGCGCGGCCACCACCACCGGCACCCCCGTCGTCTTCGTCGATGACGTTCACGCCGGATACCTTCCCGGGGTGAACATCCTGAACGGATGCTCACTGGTCGCCCATCAGGGCGAGCTGATCGGCATCATCGGGCCGAACGGTGCAGGCAAGTCCACGCTCCTGAAGGCGATCTTCGGGCAGGTGAACATCCGGAAGGGCACCGTCACGCTCGAGGGCGACGACATCACGGGACTCAAGGCCAACAAGCTCGTCGCACGCGGGGTCGGCTTTATCCCCCAGACGAACAACGTCTTCCCCAGCCTCACCATCGAGGAGAATCTCCAGATGGGGCTGTATCAGCGCCCGAGTGCCTACAAGGAGCGCCTGGAGTTCGTCACCGGCATCTTCTCCGAGCTCGGCAAGCGGCTGAAGCAGCGCGCCGGGTCGCTCTCGGGTGGTGAACGTCAGATGGTGGCGATGAGCCGTGCGCTGATGATGAACCCCAAGGTGCTGCTCCTCGACGAGCCGTCGGCGGGTCTCTCCCCCGTGCGGCAGGACGAGGCGTTCATCCGGGTCTCGGAGATCAACAAGGCCGGGGTCACCTGCATCATGGTGGAGCAGAACGCCCGCCGCTGCCTGCAGATCTGCGACCGCGGGTACGTCCTCGACCAGGGACGCGACGCGTACACCGGCACCGGCCGCGAACTGCTGAACGACCCCAAGGTCACCGAGCTGTACCTCGGCACGCTGGGCGCCTGACGCGCGCAGCGCGTGCACCCTCGCGCGCAGCGCGTGCACCCTCGCGCCGCATGGAGAACGGGCCCCGGAGTCGATGACTCCGGGGCCCGTTGCCGTATCAGGCTGAATCAGCCCTCGTACGCCGAGTAGGTGTTGTCCTCGCCGTACTGGTAGATGCCGATCGACGCCTCGGTCGGGTCGCCGACCTCGTCGAAGGTGATCGGACCCGAGATGCCGTCGTAGTCGGCCGTCCCGCCACCGAGGATGATGTCGGCGCACTCCGCGTAGCTGGTGCACTTCTCGCCTTCGCCCTCGCCACCGGACACGGTGATGAGGTTCTCAGCGATGTCGGCGGGGTCGGTCGAACCCGCCGCGAGCGACGCGAGAGCCAGCAGCACGACCGCGTCGAACGACTCGGCGGCGTAGCTGTACTCGGTGAGCTCGGGCAGGCCCTCGGCCGAGACCCACTCGTCGAGCGACGCGGTGAAGTCACCGATCGAATCGATCGAGAGACCGGGCAGCGTTCCCTTGGCACCGGTGAGGGCACCGGGCTCGAGCTCCTCGCTGAAGTCGGACAGGTTGCCGTCGACGAAGTACAGCTTGTCGGCGGGGAACGAGCCGAGCAGACCCGGGAGGATCGTCGTGACCTCTTCGAACGTGATCAGGGCGATCGCGTCGGGGTCGGCGGCGAGCACCTCAGAGATCTGCGCGTCGAAGTTCGTGTCACCGGTGTTGTACGTCGGCTGGGCCACGACCTCGCCGCCGGCCGCCTCGAACGCCTCGGTGACGTAGCCGGCGAGGCCGGTGCCGTACGAGTCGTTCAGGACGATCATGCCGAGGGTCTGGTTGCCGTCCTCGGCGATGAGGTTGCCGAGCACCTCACCCTGCAGGACGTCGGACGGTGCGGTACGGAAGTACAGCCCGTTGTCGTCGTAGGTGGTGAACGCGTCGGAGGTGTTGGCCGGCGAGAACTGGATGACGCCCGCGCCCACGACCTGGTCGATGAACTGCAGCGAGGTGCCCGACGAGGCGGCGCCGATGATGGCCGAGACGTCCTCGCCGAGGAGGCGGGGGATCTCGGTCTCATAGGCCTTGTTGTCGGTGTCGCCCGAGTCGCCGTAGACGACGTCGATCGTGAGACCGGTCTCTTCGGAGACTTCGTTGATCTGCGAGGCGGCGTAGCCGACACCGGCTTCTTCCGGCGGGCCGAGGAAGGCGAGGTTACCGGTCTGCGGCAGGGCCGTACCGATCTTGAGGGCGAGTTCTTCGCCGGGTGCCGCGGCTGACGGCTCAGCGCTGTCGCCGCCGGTGTCGCCACCGCCGCCGGAACATCCGGCGAGGACGAGGGCGCTGGCGCCTGCGAGCGCGACGGCACCGAGGACGGTGCGCTTGCGCGAGCGAGTGAAGACGCTCATGTTGCTCCTTGCTGTGTAAGGGTGCGAAACGGCTCGGGAAAGCCGCTTCCAGTGGGACAAACCTAATCGCGATCCCGTCTCGCCAATGTTGCCGTTCGTTAACGATCTGTAACGCTTGCGCAGGCTCCCGGCGGCACTGTGCGAAAAGAGGTCGCGAATCGCACAACAGGGTGGAGGATGACACCCGTGGCACGCATCACGGTCGTCGGCGGCACCGGTCTCATCGGACGCAAGCTGATGGCGCGGCTGCGAGCCGACGGGCACGAGGCGCGTGCGGCCTCCCCCTCCACCGGAGTCGACCTCGTCACGGGGACGGGCGTGGACGACGCCCTCGCCGGATCATCCGTCGTCATCGATGTGTCCAAACCCCGCACCTACGACCCCGATGCGGTGTGGCGGCATTTCGACCTCGCCACGCGCACTCTCGTCGCAGCGGAGTCGCGCGCGGGCGTCATCCATCACGTCGCCCTGTCGGCGGTGGGAACCGAACGGATCCCGCAGCCGATCCCCTTCTACCGGGCCAAGGCGCACGGCGAGGCGATTGTGCGCGACTCGGGGGTGCCGTTCTCGATCGTGAGGGCGACGCAGTTCTTCGAGTTCGGTGCGCAGATCGGCGCGCAGGCGCGCGCCGGAGGGACGGATGACGCGCGCGTCGCCGACGTGGAGGTCGAGCCGATCGCGGGCGACGACGTCGCCGCTGTGCTCGCAGGTCTCGTGGACGAGTCGCCGTCGGGCGGCGCCGCCGAGATCGCCGGGCCGGAGGTGATGCCCCTCGCCGATTTCGTCGCGCGCTGCCTTGCGGCGACCGGTGACGACCGACCCGTCGTCGCCGACCCGCGTGCGCTCTACTTCGGCGCCGTCATCGACCGGGGCGAACTGCTCCCCGGGCGGGACGCGTGGATCGCGCCGACCCGGCTGAGCGACTGGCTCGCGTGACCCTCAGGTCACCGCGCCGACATCCGACACTCCGCGGCGGGCATGACGGATCGAGTCGACGGTCAGCACGATGAGAGCGATCCAGACGAGGCTGAAGCCGATCCAGCGCTCGAGCGGCATCGGCTCGCCGAGGAGGAACGCACCGGTGAGGAACTGCAGGATCGGCGCGACGAACTGCAGCAGACCGATCAGGCTGAGGGGGACGCGCCGCGCGCCGGCGGCGAAGAAGAGGAGGGGTGTGGCGGTCACGACGCCCGCCAGCGACAGCAGCACGGCGTGCCAGACGCCCGCCGTGCCCATCGTGATGCCCGAGGTGAGCCCGACGCTCACCAGCACGACGAGGGCGACGGGCGTCAGCCAGAGGGTTTCGAGGGTGAGTCCGCTCACGGCGTCGACGGCGGGGCCGATCTGCTTCTTCACCAGGCCGTACAGGCCGAACGAGAACGCCAGAGAGAGCGCGATCCACGGGAAGGCGCCGTAGCCGACCGCGATGACGATGCAGGCGACGGCGGCGATCGCGAGCGCGATCCACTGCGTGGTCCGCAGGCGCTCGCGCAGCACCACGACACCGAGCAGCACGGTGACGATCGGATTGATGAAGTACCCCAGGCTCGTCTCGATCACGTGCCCGGTGAGGGCCGCGATCAGGAACACCTGCCAGTTGATGTAGATGAGGATGCCGGCGACCGCCGTCCACAGCAGCAGTCGCCGGGCGCGCAGGATGACGAGGAACTTCCCCCAGCCACGCGTGACCGCGAGCAGCAGCGCGCAGAAGAGCAGCGACAGCAGGATGCGCCACGCGACGACCTCGAACGCGCCGGTCGGTTCGAGCAGGAGGAAGTAGAGCGGCAGAAAACCCCAGATGAGGTAGGCCGCGAGCGCGTACACGGCGCCGAGAGTGCGTTCCCGCGTCGGGTCCGCGGGTGGGGCGACACCCCCGGTCGTCTCGGTCGTCTCACGCGTCACCGGCTCAGCCTACGCGCGGGTGGTGGCGCGGATGTCGGGCCGATCGGTCATCCGTGGCCTGTTCGATGTCGTGCGTACACACGAAACGGGGGCCGGATGCCGAAGCATCCGACCCCCGTGGAGTGTGTCGCCGAGATGGACTCAGCGGACGACGACCGCCAGCACGTCGCGAGCGGAGAGGACGAGGAACTCGTCCGCGCCGAACTTGACCTCGGTGCCGCCGTACTTGGAGTAGATCACGCGGTCGCCGACGGCGACGTCGAGCGGGATCCGGTTGCCGTTGTCGTCGATGCGGCCGGGGCCCACGGCCACGACCTCGCCCTCCTGGGGCTTCTCCTTGGCGGTGTCGGGGATGACCAGACCGCTCGAGGTGGTCTGCTCGGCCTCGACCTGCTTGATGACGATGCGGTCCTCGAGCGGCTTGATGGAAACCTGAGTGGAAACCGTCACGGTCTACCTCTTCTTTCTTGAGATGAAGACTGGTTAGCACCCACACCTTGAGAGTGCTAATCCAGTGTAGGCAAACCGTTGGCACTCCCGCAACGTGAGTGCCAGATTCGGGGCGCGCACAGTAGCAGATCGCGACGCACGGGGAAACGGTCGCCCGCCACCTACCGGAGGTCCGAGGAGGTGTGTATCATCCGAGGTGGGACGCCGCTCTCACAGCTGAGACCACTCAGTGACGAACAACGCGGCAAAGAGAGTCGAATTGGGGCGGAACCTGGGGAGGTTCCGGAATCGACTCTCTTGGGGGAGATGAGATCTTGGCTACTGGGGCTACGTATTTTTTGGGGATCGACGTCGGAACGACGCGGATCGCTGCGGCAACCGCGCGGACCGCGCCCGACGGCAGTATCGTCGCGGCACCGTTCCCGTTGGGACGACGCAATGACAGCGCCGCGACGGTGGTGTTCGTCGCCGACGACGGCGAACTGCTGATCGGAGACGCCGCCGAGCGTCGTGGCATCACACAGCCCGAGCGGCTCGTGCGCGAGTTCAAGCGCAGCATCGGCGACGATGTTCCGGTGGTCGCCGGTGGACGGTCGATCCCGGCAGAGAAGCTGTGGGCGCACACCGTCGCGGCCGTCGTCGACGCGGTCGTCGAGCGCGAAGGCTCCCGCCCCGCCGCCGTGATGCTCACCCACCCCACGGCGTGGGGTCCCCACCGCATCGGCCTCATCCTGTCGGCGCTCGACAAGCTGGGCGTCAAAGACGTGCACCTGATCACCGAGCCCGAAGCGGCGGCCCGTCACTACGAGTCCGGTCGGGTGATGGCGGCCGGGCAGGCTCTCGCCGTCTACGACCTGGGCGGCGGCACCTTCGACTCCGTCATCCTGCGCAAGAGCGCCGACGGCTCCTTCGCTCCCGTGGGCATCCCGGTCGGGATCGACAACCTCGGCGGCGCGGACTTCGACGACGCCGTGTTCCGTCATGTCCTGCGCTCCTCGGGTGTCGCTGAAGCCGACCTCAACGACGTCGACCCCGACATCCGTCTCGCGTTGGCGCAGCTGCGCCGCGAGTGCGTCGAGGCCAAGGAAGCCCTCTCGTTCGACTCCGACGTCACCGTGCCGGTGCTGCTCCCCTCCGGGGCGACGAGCGTGCGCCTCACGCGCCAGGAGTTCGAGGAGATGATCGACGGCTCGATCGAGCGCACGATCGACACCCTCGAAGACGGGCTCGACTCGGCCGGTCTCGAGCCCGAGGCCCTGGAGAGCATCCTCCTCATCGGCGGTTCCTCCCGGATCCCGCTCGTGGCCGAGCGGCTGTCCGAGCGTCTCGACCGACCGATCGCGATCGACGCCGACCCGAAGTCCTCCATCGCCCTGGGCGCCGCCCGCGCCCTCGTTCCTGTCGCGGCGGAGGAGTCGGCCACGACGCTCGCGCTCGTTCCCGCAGGGGCTGCGGTGGGCGCTGCGGGTGCGTTGGCGACGACGGATGCCGCGGCTGCCGCCACGACCGACCTCGCCGTGTTCGACCCCAAGGGTCCGGCCGAGCAGAAGGCGGCGCGTCGCTGGTACCAGCGCGTGCCCGCCGTCGCCGCGGCCGGAGCGGGCGCCCTCGTCATCGCCACGGGCCTGGTCTTCGCCAGCGCCGGGGGGCTGGGTGCGGGCACCTTCGACACCACCGCGTCGACCGAGAATCTGCGCGAGTGGGTCGACGTGGAGCTCACGCCGTCGCCGGCGGCTGTCGCTGATCTTCCGACATCCGACCCGGTCGCCGTAGGCCCAGTACCGCAGGCACCGCAGGCCAAGCAGGACCGCGGCTCGAGCCCGTCGAAGCCGAAGGCCACCAACCAGCGCAAGCAGGCGGCCGAGCGCAACGCCGCGGTGCGGCCGCCCGACCCGAAGCCGGCCGCGACCCAGTCGCCGACCTCGGGTAAGCCGTCGTCGCCGAAGCCCTCGCAGTCGAGCGGCGGCGGGAGCACGAGCTCGCCGGCTCCCGGGACGAGCACGCCTGCGCCGGGAACGAGCACCCCGGCACCGGGAACGTCGACACCTGCCCCCGATCCGAGCACGTCTTCACCGAACCCGACGCCGACCGAAACCACACCGGACCCGACGCCGACCGAGACGACGCCGGACCCGACGCCGACCGAAACCACACCGGACCCGACGCCGACGGAAACGACACCGGACCCGACGCCGACCGAGACGACGCCGGCTCCTGAGGTCACGCAGACACAGGAGCCCACACCCGACCCGCCAGCGGACACACCGCCGGCCGATTCCACCCCGAGCCCCGACAACCCGGCTTGACCCGGTGAGCACTCCGATGACGACTCTGCTCAACAGTTCGTCGGACACCCGGACCGCCTCGATGATGCCCCGTGCACTTCACGCGCTGAGCGCGCTTCACGCCATCGTCGCGACGGATCGGCCCGTCCGCGCCGCCATTGTGGGGGGCTCCGGCTCCGGAAAGACCGACGCCCTCCGCTTCCTCCACTCTCAGCTCGAAGCCGATGACCGGCCGGTCAGGCTGCTGTCCGCACGCGATCGCATCTCGACGATCCCCGACGACGTCGCGCTCCTGGTCGATGACGCCCACACGCTCGACCCGGCACGTCTGTCTCAGCTGATCGATCGCGCCCACCGTCCCGACGCGGCCGTGGTGATCGCGTACCGCTCCTGGCCGGCCTCGTCGGAACTGGTCGAGCTGACCCGCGCGGTGGAACGCAACGCGCCGGCGGTCCTCCTCGGTGAGGTGACTCACGCCGAGCTGCGGGAGCTCCTCCCCGACGCCTCGGTGGAGTGCGAGGAGCGCATCCTCGGTGCCACCGGCGGTATCGCCTGGCTCGTGTTCGAGTGCGCGCAGGCGCACGCCGCCCTCGCCTACGACGGGCGCGACTGCGGTGACGACGACGCACACGCCGACGTGACGCGCGCCCTGATGCGCCGGATCAGCCACCGCCTCGAGACCGTCTCACCGCGCCTCCGGCGCCGGATCGAATCGCTCAGCCTGGGCCTGAGCGACAGTGAGGGCGATGACCGCGAGGCTCAGGCCGAGCTCTCTGCCGAAGGCCAGGCGGAGGGTCTGCTCCTGCACAACGGACGTCCCGCTCCCGTGGTGGCGTTGACCGCCCGCGCCAGCGTGCCGGTCGACCGGCTGGTCGATCTCGTCGAGGTCGGGACGGTCGACCTCGTTCCCGGCTCCGACATCGCGGCGAGCCTCGACGGGATCATCGATCCGCTTCTCGGCGACCGGCTCGCTGCCCGCGCGCGACGCGAGGTAGGTCGCGATCCGCGCCTGGCCGTGACGCTCTTCGAATACGCGGTCCGGTGCGGCTCCGACCCGCGCGTCCTGGCCGCGTCGCACGCCCACGCGCTGTGGGCCGCAGGCGACGTCGACGCGGCAGGGTCCCTCCTCGACGAGGTCGCCGCCGATGGCGGCGGTTCCGACCTGTCACCGTCCGACCGTGATCTTCTTGCCGACGCGGTCGCCGCCACCTGGGCTGACCGCGGCCTGATGTCGCTCGCGCACCGCAGTTACCTCGCCGTCCCTCCGCTCTCCCCCGCGGCCAAGACGAGAGCTCTGGTCACGGCGGCAGGCGCCGGGTCGGCCGGCCACGACGAGGATCCGGCGCCGGATGCCTCGGGCGCGGCCGGCTCGGCACCATCGGCGAACGGTGTGGCGATGCAGCTGTGGGCACGGGGCCTGTGCGCGTCACTTCAGTCGACGCACTCCCGCAGCGCCCTCGATGATCTCCGCCGTGCGTCGGAGCTGGCCAACGCTGGCCATGATGCGTCACCCACGACGGAGCTGCCCGCCGTCGTTGCCGCGATCGTCGCAATCGGCCTGGGCGATGTCGCCGCTGCGCACACCATTCTCGACGAGGCGCAGAGCGCTCGACAGGGTGGTGCCCGCTGGCTCCCGCATCTCCAGCTGTGGAATGCGTGGGTCGCCCTGCAACGCGAGCAGCCGGTCGAGGCGCGCACCCTTCTCGCAGCCGCGACGCAGGGCACCCGCCTGTCGCCGCGCGATGACCTGATCGCCGCTGCGGTGACAGTGGGCCTCGCCCGCCGTTACGACGACACACCGACGCTCGAGGCCACATGGGAAGCGGTCAAGTCACGCGCGACGCGCCCCGAAATCGACCTGTACCTGCTGCTGCCCCTCGGTGAACTGGTGATCGTGGCGGCTCGCCTCGGCGACATGCACTGGACGCAGACGGCCTTCGAACGTGGTCTGGCGCTCGTGGCCGAATTGGGCGAGCCGGCGCTGTGGTCGGCTCCCCTGCACTGGGCGGGGATCCAGCGGGGCATCATGTTGAACCACCCCGACGACCTCGCGCCTCACGCCCGAGCGCTGGTCGCCGCGTCCGCCCGCAATCCTCTGGCGGCGAAGATGTCACAGGCGGGCCGAGTATGGACCTCGGTCCTCGCCGGACAGGTTGACCCGGACGCCGTGGAAGAGGCGGCGCGCGGGCTCGCGTCCGTGGGCCTCGCGTGGGACGGAGCCCGGCTCGCGGGCCATGGTTCGCGCCGATCGGACGACCGAAAGATCAGCTCGCGCCTCCTCGCCTGTGCGCGGGAGCTGCACCCGCGCGAAGCACCGCGCTCGACGGATGCGGAGTCGCACACGGCAGCCATCCGAACGGCGACGCCGAGCGTCCTCAGCGAACGAGAGCGCGAAGTCGCCGAGCTCGTCCTGCAGGGGAAGACCTACGCCGAAATCGGCAAGGAGATCTTCATCTCGCCGCGAACTGCGGAGCACCATATGGCGCAAATCAAGCGGCGCCTGGGCGCCTCTTCGCGGTCGGACCTCATCGCGAAGTTGCGCGTCACGTTGGGGGCGGCCGGATGAGCGGTGACCCATCGGGGCAACCCCGTAGTACCCCCACGACTTTTCGGGCTAACCCCCGATTCCAGACCGAAGACCAACGCATAGCCTCTGAAAAGAGTCTCGCAGAGACAGGAGCCGACTTATGACTACCCCGCTGGCGACCATCGCCGATGCACTGATCGAGTTCATTTTGAGCCTGCTGAACGATCCTGACGCAGCAGCTGAATATGACGCCAACCCTGAGGCCGCTCTCGCCAGCGCCGGCCTCGCCGAGTGCACAGCGGAGGATGTCCGCGCTGTCGCGCCGATCATCGTCGACCGCCCCGACGTGCACCCGACCCCGCACCCGAACCCTCCCGGCCCCGGCCCCAAGCCGCCGGTCGAGAAGGAGATCTGGAACATCGCGAACAACTTCCACATCGACAACCGGGCGACCATTGTCGACCAGTCAGTGAACCAGAACATCTGGGCCGAAGGCGACGTCAACCAGATCTTCGACCAGGAAGCCAACGTCGCCTCCGGCGATGAGTCGATCGCGGCGGGCAACGACGCCAACGTCGACAACTCCGACACCGATGTGACCGTCGGCGACGTGAACATCGGCAACGAAGAGACCAACGTCGACATCACCGACTCGTTCGACGACGAGTCGACGAACACGGAGACCGACACCACGGTGGTGGCCGACGGTTCGTTCAACGACGGCTCGACGAACGTCGACGCGGACGTGTCCGCCGACAACTCGTTCAACGAGTCCAGCGAGGTCGTCGTCGAGGAGTCGTACGACTACGACAACAGCGGCAACATCGCTTCTGACGACGCGATCGTCTACACCGAGGAGACCGACCAGCCGTAACGGTCTCCCCCGTAAGGTTCTTCTGTGACCGACGATCAGAAGCCCCCTCAGCCGCGCGCCGATGCCCCAAGCCGGCGCGCGGCTGAGGATTCTTTCGTGGACGATGTCCTCGCGCAGCACGCGGCGACGGAAAAGAAACGCCGCGACCGCCAGCGTCCGGCGAACACGGTGCCGACACAGGCGCCGACGCCGGAGGGTCAGATGCAGGGACAGGTGCCCCCACAGGGCAGCGGTACGCCGCAGCAGGCCGGACAGGTCGTTCCTCCTGGGGATCAGCGACGGCCGCACCCCCAGGGTCAACCGCGGCCGAACCAAGGACAGCAGCGCCCGCAGGGGCAGCAGGCGCCCAGCCAGACCCAGCAGCGCCCGCAGGGGCAGCAGGCGCCCGGCCGCGCTCAGCAGGGGCCGCAGCGCCCGCAGGGGCAGCAGGCGCCCAGCCAGGGGCAGCAGCGCCCGCAGGGGCAGCAGGCGCCGCAGCGCCAGCAGGGGCAACCCCCTCAGCGACCGCCGCAGGGCGCGCAGCCGTATCCTGGTCAGCCTCCGACTCGGTCCGGGGCGACACTCGGCCGCATCCAACCGGTGCAGGTTCCGGTGAGCCAGGCGAAGTTCGCGCCCGGCTCCGGGCCGCAGCAGCCGGTTCCGCTGTACACCGATCCCGAACCGCAGCAGCCGCAGGGTCCGGTCGTCTCCACTCCGAGACGAGGTTTCCAGCCGAAGCGGGACGCCCCCGAGCGTCCCGCACTGGTCAATCCCTCCGCAGCGCCCGTCATGGCGAAAGCTCCGCCGCCCTTCACGGTACGGATGTCGCAGTTCCTCTGGGTGCTGAGCTTCGCCGTCGGCGCAGTGGCCGTGGTCTTCTACTTCGTCATCCGCGAAGACCAGCTGCCGTTGATCCAAGACGTCATCCGCGGGGTCAACGAGGGCCGCGACGACGCGACCTACGAGTCGGCAGCCGACATTCTCTTCTGGTCGGTGTTCGGCATCATGGTGACGCTGCTGCTCCTCCAGATCGCACAGTTGGTGTCGTTCTCCGGACGCAAACCCAACATCCGCTGGTGGCAGCTGGGGACGACCCTGGTCATGGGCGTCGTCTATCTGATCGCTCTAGAGTTTGTCGGGACCGGAGAGTACGGAGCCATGCTCGAGCAGCTCTTCATCGCGCAAGCCGGACTCGCTGTCCTCGCCCTGCTCTTCAGCACGTTCCCCAACGCTCTGCGCTGGACCGCTCGCCGCGTCGACGTCCGCCCCGCGGGCGGCGCGGAGGACTTCTGAGGCGATCTCTTCGAGGCTCCGGATGACCACGCGGCAGACCTCGACGGCCGCCCGCTCGGTGAGCGGGGACTGACTCAGCGAACGCCAGTAGGCGAGCTGCGCGTCGACCTCTTCGCGAATTGCCGCGTCGGTCGCCTCGTCGTCGAGTCCGAGTCGGGCGGTGGGCGTCACTCCCTGACCGCCGATGATGCGCTCGGCCGTCGTTGAATCCGTCGGACGCAGGGGAAGACCCGAGGCTTTGGCCTGCGACAGGAGCGACAACTCCCGCAGGGTGTGGGCCGTCGCGCGGATTCGCTCGATCCCGGCGAGGATGGACTGCGTCCCCTCGCGAGGGTCGTCCCGAATCGTCTGCTCCAGACCGTCGAGCACGCCGCGCACCTTCAGGTCTGCCCCACGCGTGCGGAACTGCTCGCGTACGAAGCCCTGAAGTTCATTCAGGCCGCTGTGCTGCACCAGCTGCTCTGCCAGATCGGTGGAGGTAGACGCGCCGCCGCGGATCAATGCCACCGCGAGCCGGACACCGAAGATGCCGAAACGGGCGAGGAGGTCCTTCCGCACCTTCTCGCTCAGCGTCGTCACCTCAGACGGGCGGGCGAAGCGATCGGCCGACACCATCAGGCGTTCGCGATCGTCACGCGGCAGGGCGGCGAGTTCTTTGAACGCCGCGTACTCGCCCTCACGGAGCGTTTTGGCACTCTCGGCGAGAAGGCCGGCCACGGGAACCACCCCGAGCGACAGCGAGGCCAGGTCGCCGTCCTTCTCGTACCGGCGGGCGACCTTCTGCGCCGAGAGCATCGAGTCGATGCGTCCGGAGCCGATCTCGTCGGCGCGCGAGAGCACCGCCACCGCATTCACAGTCTCGGACGACCCCGCCGCGGTGTCGCGGAAAGACTCGAGAAATTTCAGGTCGGAGGCGTGAAGGTGCCGCATGAGGTAGATGATCGCGTCAGCCGACGACGGACGCGCTTCGGGCACGAGGAAGGCCGTCGACCGGGCGGAGACGTCCGTCGACAATGAGGCGATGCCGGGGGTGTCGATGAGGATGACGGAGCGCAGACCGGTAGACGGCCATCCGACGTCGATCCAGGCGACCTCCTCGGCCGCGACGCCGTCGAGCTCGAGCACGAGGCGCCCCGCCTCACGCTTGATGGGCATCCGTCGCGGCTCTCCCTCGTGCGGGTGCAGCGTGATGCTCGGGGTTGTGGAGTAGCGGTACCAGGTCACCACCCGGGTGCACTCCGCCGCATCCGTGGGAGCGAGTTTCTCGCCGAGGATGGCATTCAGGAGCGTGGACTTGCCCGCCTTGACCATGCCGGCCAGGGCCAGCCTGAGCGGTTCGTGCAGGCGGCGGTGCAGGTCATCCAGAGCCGTCCGAGTGGCGGACGTCTCATCGTAGAGCTCCAGAGCCGATGCGAGCAGCTTCGCCGCATCGTCGCGTACCGAACTTGTCACCGCCGCACGGTCTCCAGCTGTTTGATGGCCGGCACATTCGGGATCTTGGAACGCACCGTTTCGATCTGGGCGATCTGCGCCTGCAGCTGCTTGACCCGCTGGTCTTGGTTCGCCGAGAACGAGCCCGCAGCCTGCTTGGCCGCGAGCACGGCCTCGGACAGCGAGCGATGGAGCTCGTCGGCGATGCTGCCGAAGTGGTCGCGCGCCGCGCGCTGCACCATACGAAGGCGGTCCTTCAGCTGCTTGGAGACCTGGAAGATCACCTCGTCGATGTGTCTGCGGACGATGTTCTTCGCCTCGAAACGGCGGCGCGACAGGCGGTTGCCCATGTCTTCGCGATACGCGCGACGTCCCACCAGCACACCGGCGAGGAGGGAGAGCGGGTTGATCAACGAGAGGCCGATGAGGCTGGTCGCAAGCCCGACCATGAGCACCCCGCCATAGGATCCGCGGACGCCGATGAAGATCTTCTCGCCCGCCCCGAGCGTACCCGCATCCAGATGAGAGATCTGGTCGATCGGATCGAGCACACCCGACGTGTCGGCCACGTAGACGAGAGGAATCTCGGTCTCGCCCTCTTGGAACAGATCCGCGACCTCCTCGCACAGCCAGCGTGAGCGCTCGTCGGTCCAGACGAAGGTCTCGGACACCGCGGCCGAGACGCGCTGGTCAAGCCAGTCCGTCATCTGCTCCCAGATGGGGCCGGGGTCACCCTCGTCGATGGCGTTCTCAGCCTCGCGCTGCACCCGGCGGAGGCGGTCGCGCAGGTCGTGCTCCATGTCGGAGATGAGGTCGGCGACGCCGTCGTTGAGCGCCGTCTGCCATTTCGACGAGCGCCCACGGAACTCTTCTGCGCGCGACTTGGCGTCTTCGAGCTGCGCGATCATGCGAGGGGTGTCTTCAGGATGCAGGATGGCGCTCAGTTCGGTGTTGAGCGACATCTGGAGCTGGTCGACGACGGAGACGAGATCGTGCACCGCTGAGCGAGCCTGGATGTCCTCCGCGCGACCGAGCACATCACGGCGCAGGTGCGAGACCAGGGCGGGGAAGCCCGACTCGTCGTTGAGTTCCCGATCCTGCATCTGCGCGGCCATCAGCCGCAGGTCACTCGAGACGGAGAAGACGGGAACCTCACCGACATCGCCGAGGTGGCCCCGATCGATCTGCTCGATCTCACGCCAGTGCGGGTAGAGGTCCGTCTTGGCGATGACCGCAGCCACGTTGGGTGACACCCGCATCGCGTGACGGAGGAACTGCACCTCGGGCTCGGTGTACTCCTGGGACGCGTCCGACACCAGGAGCACCGCGTGCGCGCTGGAGAGCGCCGCGAGGGTCGTCAGGGCGTTCGTCGAGTCCAGACCGCCGACACCCGGAGAGTCGACGAGGCGCAACCCACCCTTGAGCAGCTCGCGCGGCAGCGCGACCTCGGCACCGACGATGTGCTGTTCGTTCTGCGGGTTGCCTTTTTCCGACACGAAGTCGGCCAGCTTCTCGAGCGGAACCTCGAGCCGTTCGACGACACCGGGCTCACCATCCTTCTGCGTGACGACCCAGGCGCCGGGTGTTTCGGCATAGCCCACCGCCGTCGGCACACTCGTCGCGACGTCGTCGTCCACGGGGCACACCGGGGCGTTGACGAGGGCATTGATGAGTTTGCTCTTGCCCTTCTTGAACTCCCCCACCACGATGACGCGGACGTTCGGGTCCTTCAGGCGATCGCGGGTGTGGTGGAGCCGGTCCGCGAGGTCGCCTCGCCCGGCGGATTCCGCAAGCGTGCCAATGCTGTCGACCAGGGTGACGAGCGTCCTCCCGGTCTCACTCTGTGCCAGCGCCGGCAGTGCGACATCCTGACCCTGCTGCTCCTGTCCCTGCAAGCCCTGACCCGCCGCCACACGGCCGCCGTTCGTCTTCTCCGCCACGCATCCCCCTTGGTCGTGCATCCCCACTCACACGGTACGCCAATCTCCCCCGTGCGAGAACTGCCGCCCAGCCGGGCGGTAAACGCGCCTTGCCCGGCCACTCCCCAAGGGGTGGCCGGGCAAGGTGTGTTCGTTACAGAACCGCGTCAGATCAGAGGTTGACCTCGTCGATGACGGCGCTGCCGTCGCTGAAGAAGTTGCCGCTGTTCTCCCAGTCGAGATCGTTGTTGGTCTCGGTGTACTCGTACTCGTTGAACGCGTTGTCGAGCGCAACATCGATGTCGGTGTTGGTCGACGAGTCGTTGAACGAGTCGTCGATGTCCAGCTCGTACTCGTTGACCTCGGTCGAGGACTGGTCGTTGAACGAGTCGCTGATCGAGAGCGAGTTCCACTCGTTGCCGATGTAGACGTCGCCCACGGTGGTCTCGGTGACCGAGTTGTCGACGTCGACGTCGCCGCCGGCCGCGATGGACATGTCACCCGAGGCCACAGCGGCACCCTGGGCGAAGCCCTGGGTGACGTCGCCACCGGCTGCGATGTTCTGGTTGACCGACTGGTCGACGACCGTGGTGCGGTTGTCGATGGCGAAGGTGCCACCGGCAGCAGCAGCAGCGGCCGCGCCACCGGCGCCAGCGCCGTGGAACGCGTAGTCGTTGCCGACGTTGGTGTTGTACTGACGCATGCCGACGTTGATGGACTCGTCGGTCAGGTTGTAGTCGTTGTACGAGTCGGTGTTGCCGGAGTCTTCCCAGCTGTTCTCCGAGTTGTCGTTGTACGAGTCGTTGACCGAGTTGTCCGAGTTGTCGGAGTTGTCCGAGTTGTCCGAGTTGTCGGTCAGCTCGACGTCGAGGTCGACATCGATCGAGTTGTCCGAGTTGTCGGAGTTGTCGGAGTTGTCGGAGTTGTCGTTGAACGAGTCGTCCGCGTCGTTGTCGACCGAGTTGTCAGAGTTGTCGGAGTTGTCCGAGTTGTCGGTGTTACCCGAGTTCTCGTTGCCCACGATGCCGATGTTGTTGTCGTCGTTGTCAACGATGTTGTCGTTGAAGTTGTCTTCGATGTCAGGCATTCGCCCATCCCTTTCGCTGGAAGCCTTTGGCCTTGCTCCATCAGTGTCAGCCTCAGGTGCCACCGCTGGCATCCGGGATGACCCCGGAGCCTTCCGCGTTTCCCCTAGGGGTCCGGTGCGGGGTTTCGGGGTTCGGAGTCTCAGGGGTTTCGGGCCGGCGCACCCCGCCGCACCTAGGCTTACCGGGTGGACAAGGCCGAACTCGCCGCCCTCCTGACCCCCGAGGGACTGCGGCTCCTCGACGATCTGCCGCCGGTGAAGTCAGCGGCAGATGTCGCCGCCACCGTCTCGCGCCTGCGCATGGCCGGCCACTCCCCCGACCTCGTGTCCGCCGTGGTCGGGCAGGCCCGCCTTCGCGTACGCGCGACGACGAAGTTCGACGCCTTCGCTTCGGGCATGCTCTTCACCCGCGCAGGGCTCGAGCAGGCGACACGTCTGTCGGTTGCCGCGCACCACGCGCACCGCTTCCGCGCCGCGGGGATGGCGTCGGTCGCCGACCTCGGCTGCGGGATCGGCGGCGACGCAATGGGGTTCGCCGCTCTGGGCCTGCGGGTCACCGCGGTGGACGCGGACGAGGTCACCGCGGCGATCGCGGCCTACAACCTGGCTCCCTTCGGCGACCTCGCGACGGTGCGTCATGCGACGGCGGAGGACGCGGCATCCGATCTCCCGGCCCTCGGAAACCCGGATGCCTTCTGGCTCGACCCCGCCCGCCGCACCGCCGGCCACGGTGACACGACCCGCACCGCCTCCTCCGAGTGGTCGCCGCCGCTGGACTGGGTGTTCGACCTCGCCTCGCGCCACCCCACCGGCGTGAAGCTCGGACCGGGGATGGACCGCGACCTCATCCCCGACGATGTCGAGGCGCAGTGGGTGAGCGCCGACGGGTCGACGATCGAGCTGGTGCTGTGGTCGGGCGCACTCGCGCGCGAGGGCGTGCGCCGGGCGGCGCTGGTGCTCCGCGGCACCTCGGCGGTCGAACTCACCGCGCCGGCCGACACCCCGGACGAGCCGGTGCGGGCGCTCGGCGCGTTCATCCACGAACCCGACGGCGCCGTCATCCGCGCCCGCCTCATCGGCGAGGTCGCCCGCGCGCTCGGAGCGGGGATGCTGGCCGATCGCGTCGCCTACCTCACCTCCGACGCAGAGCTCACGAGCCCGTTCGTCTCGACGTTCCGGGTGCGTGAGACCCTGCCCACCGACATCCGGAAGCTCGGTGCGGCCCTCCGCGAGCGCGGAATCGGGCGCCTGGAGATCAAGAAGCGGGGCGTGGATGTCGACCCGGCGGCGCTTCGCACGAAGCTGAAGCTCCGGGGTGACGGTGAGGCGACCCTCATCGTCACCCGCGTGGCGGGTGCCCGCGTCGCGATCCTCGCCGATCGCGTGCCCGCCGCCTGAGTCAGGCGAACAGCTCGGCCTGCGTCGCGGCGAACCACAGCCAGCCCGCGCTGTAGACGAGGGACAGGATGCCGAGGGCGATCGCCCATCCGGCCATGCGGCGGCTTTCGAGCGGACGGAAGAGGGCCACGATCGCGGTCACCACGCCGACGAGTCCGAGCAGGAACCCCCACCCGACGAAGAGCGACACGACCAGTCCGACCACGGAGAAGAACAGAGCCCACGCGGCGAGCGCCGCGCGCGGCGGGGGGTCTTCCTGGGGCGCCCACATCACGAGCGGCTCGGGATCGGGGCTCGGCCCTGTCGCGGTCACCGCGACATCGACCGGCGCGGTCGGCGCGCGGTGGAAGCCGCCCCGGTGGTGACCGGGGAGCACCGACTCCTCACCGACGGGCGCGACGTCGTCGGTCGGAGGCTCGATGCGGGGGCTGCTGCCCTCGGGCGTCGTCACGGCCGCGCCCCTCCGGGCCTTGCCGCCACCTGGATCTCGATGACCGGCAACGTCGAATCCGCCCCGAACGCCAGGGTCGAGGGCTCGGCTCCGGAGGCGATCAGCTCAGCGGCGAGCGCGGCGATCATCGCGCCGTTGTCGGTGCAGAGCGAGAACGGCGGGATGCGCACCGCCACCCCGGCGGCCGCGGCGCGTTCGAGCGCGACCTCGCGCAGGCGCCGGTTGGCGATCACCCCGCCGCCGAGGAGAAGACGGGGCACCCCGTGATCGCGGCAGGCGTTGAGCGCCTTCGTCACGAGCACATCGACCACCGCCTCGCGGAACGATGCGGCGATGTCGGCGCGCCCGGCGTCATCCGCCAGCATTTCAGGGTTCGCCTCGGCGAAGCGGGCGACCGCGGTCTTCAGCCCCGAGAAGGAGAAGTCGTAGCGGTGCGCCGCCATGTCGGACGCCCGCGACAGCCCGCGCGGGAACGCGATGGCCGTGGGGTCTCCGGATGCCGCGGCCCGGTCGATCTCCGGACCACCGGGGTAGGGAAGCCCCAGCACCCGTGCCACCTTGTCGAAGGCCTCGCCGGCGGCGTCGTCGACGGTCTCGCCCAGCAGTGCGACGTCGCTGGTGAGGTCGCGCACCAGCAGAAGGGACGTGTGACCTCCGCTGACGAGCAGCGCGACGGTCGGGTACTCGAGGGGACCGGCGTCGTGATCGAGGATGTCGGCGGCGATGTGCCCCACGAGGTGGTTGACGGCGTACAGGGGTTTGCCGAGCGAGACAGCGAGGCCTTTCGCCGCCCCGATCCCGACCATGAGCGCCCCGGCGAGTCCCGGTCCCGACGTCACGGCGACCGCGTCGAGGTCGTCGAGGCCCACCTCAGCCTCGGCGAGCGCCGCTTCGATCGCGGGCTGCAGCGCCTCGAGGTGCGCGCGGGCGGCGACCTCGGGGACGACCCCGCCGTAGCGGGCGTGCTCGTCCATGCTGCTCGCGATCGTGTTCGACAGCAGGGTTCGCCCGCGGACGATCCCGATCCCGGTCTCGTCGCAGCTCGTCTCGATGCCGAGGACGAGGGGTTCGCGCCGGTTCATGCGGCACCCCCTTCCCGCGCCGCCAGCCGCAGCCGCATCACGATCGCGTCGACCCCCTCGCCCGGGTAGTAGTTGGGGCGGCGTCCGATCGCCTCGAACCCCTCCGAGGCGTAGAGGCTCTGGGCGGGGGCGTTGTCGGCGCGGACGTCGAGGAACACCTCGCTCACTCCGCGGCGAGCGGCCTCGTCGAGCAGCGCCTGGAAGATCGCGCGCCCGAGCCCGCGCCCGCGCACGCCCTCGTCGAGCGCGATGGTCTGCACGTCGGCATCCTTCGATCCCGCCGGTGCGCGCAGCCCCGCGTATCCGACCAGGCGTCCGTCCTCTTCAGCGACCACGTACCAGGTGTGGGGCGAGGCGAGGTCGGCGCGCATGACGTCGTCCGACCACGCGTCGCCGCCGAAGGCGGCGCGCTCGAGCACCATGATCGCGCCGAGATCGTCGACGCTCGCCGGGCGGAGGCTCACGCGGTCACCTTCTTCGGGGCGCCGGGGAGGGTCACATCCGGCGAGCGGAGATAGAGCGGCTCGGATGTCGCGAGCGTGCGCCCCGCCACCAGGGCCCGGGATGCCGCAAGCGCGACCATCGCGGCAGGAACAGCGGCCACATCCCGGCGCGCCGCGCCGAGCGCGGCCAGCCGGTCGTCGAGCTCGTCGCGCGGAGCGAGCAGGGGTCCGGTGGTGCGGACGGCCAAGCCGTCGTCATCCATCCCCTCGAACACCGAGTACGCGAACTCGCGCCGGCGCGCGTCGGTGACCACGGCGAAGGGCGCGGTGTCGTCGGAACCGGCGACGGCATCGGCGAGCAGCAACCCCAGCGCGGCGGCGTCGTGGCTGGGCACCGGGACGAGCGGGATGCCGCGCCCCAGCGCGAAAGCGCGCGCCGTGGCGATGCCCACGCGGAGCCCGGTGAAGGGGCCGGGGCCCATGCCGACGGCGACATGCGTGAGCGCTCCCGCGGAGGCGAGCACGTGCTCGAGAAGACCGCCGATCGCCTCGGCGTGTCCGAGCGGGTTCGGGCTGTCGGCCACGGCGAGCACGACGCCGTCGGGTTCGATCACCGCGGCCGCGGTGCCGAGAGACGTGTCGATGCCGAGAATCACCTCTCCAGGGTAGTCGGGCGAGCCGTGGCGCCCGCGGGAGCGGGGGCGCTACGGTGTGGGCAACAACGGTGTCAGCAGCAACACAGGAGAGTGTCATGGCCGCGTCTCGTCCCGTCGGAGTCACGATCGTCGCCGTCCTCGCGTGGATCTCGGGGTTCTTCAACATCCTCGGCGGCGCGCTGATCCTCATCGGCGGGGCCCTGGGGCAGGGGCCGCTGCTGCACCTCGTGCTGATCGCCATCCTCACGATCATCCTCGGGGTGATCATCATCGCGGTGAGCGTCGGGCTGCTGCGCGGCAGCCCCGGGGCGCGCCTGGTCGTCACGATCGTGTTCGTGCTGAACATCGTCAGCGCCGTGCTGCTCATCATCGGCGGCGCCGAGACGTTCTGGACGGGCTTCTTCTCCGCCCTCCCGGCGATCATCGGCCTCATCCTGCTCTACACCCGCCGCGCGAACGCGTTCTTCGGCGGCTGAGGCGCCCGCCGCGCGTCAGGGACGCCGGCTGATCGTCACGAACCGCGGCGCCTCCGCGTCGAGCTCCTCATCGGCGCGCGAGGGGCCGCCGCACATCGTGTCGGCGCCTCGTCCGCCGAGCTCGCGGTCGAGCTCGACCTCCCACCAGGTGTCGCGCAGGCCCTCGACCATTCCCCGACCCCACTCCACGACCACGACCGAGCGCTCGACATCGAGGTCGAGGTCGTCGAGCTCCAGCGCCGAGCCGAGCCGGTAGGCGTCGACGTGCACGAGCGGGGCGCCGCCGACGAGCGACGGGTGCGTCCGGGCCAGCACGAACGTCGGACTCTGCACCGGCCCGCGCACCCCGAGACCCCGGCCGATCCCCCGGGTGAGCGTGGTCTTGCCCGCTCCCAGTGCGCCGGTGAGGACGATCAGGTCGCCGGGGCGCAGCATCCGTCCCATCTCCTCGCCGAGCGCTTCCATCTCGGCCGACGAGGCGATCTCGCGTCGCCCGACGAGGGCGTCGAGTCCCGTCATCCGTCCACCTGCCGGCGGGGCACGCGCGCACCGATGCGTGTGACGATCTCGTAGTTGATGGTGCCGGCGGCGACGGCCCACTCATCGGCGGCGGGAGACCCGAGCGTCGGGTCGCCGAAGAGCACGACCTCGTCGCCGATCGCGACAGGGGCATCTCCGACGTCGACGACGAACTGGTCCATGGCGATACGCCCGGCGACATCGAACCGGCGGCCGCCGATCGTGACCGGTCCCGCTCCCGACGCCTGCCGGGGCACGCCGTCGGCGTACCCGAGGGGCACGAGCGCGAGGGTCGTCTCGCGGCGCGTGCGGTAGTCGTAGCCGTAGGAGACCCCCGTGCCGGCCGGCACGCGGCGCACGTTCGCAACCGCGGCGCGCAGCGTCATGGCGGGGCGGAGGCCGAGGTCAGCCGACCCGCGGTCGGCGAAGGGCGACAGACCATAGATGCCGATGCCGATGCGCACGCAGTTCAGGCGGGTCTCGGGGAGCGCGATGGCCGCGTGGGTGGCTGCGAGATGGCGGAGGGGCGGGGCAAGACCCACGGATGCCGCGGCACCGAGCGCCTCCTCGAACCGCGCGAGGGCGGCGCGGTCGTCGTCGGCGGAGGCGTTGGAGAGGTGGCTGAAGATGCCGATGACCCGCAGCTTGCCGATGCGCTCGAGGCGGGCGGCCTCGGCGAAGGCGACGCGGGCGTCGGAGGGGGTGAGGCCGTTTCGGGAGAGCCCGGTCTCGACCTTCAGATGCACCGCGACCGAACGCTCGCCCGAGGCGGCGGCCGCCGCGGCCTGCAGCTGATCGAGGGTGGAGATGCCGAGCTCGATGCCGTGCGCCGCCGCTTCGGCGAACGACGCGCCGGGCGCGTGCAGCCACGCCAGGATCGGGGCGCGGATCCCCGCGCGACGAAGAGCCAGCGCCTCGGTGACGTCGGCGACGCCGAGCCGGGTCGCCCCGCCCTCGAGCGCCGCGGTCGCGGCGCGGACCGCACCGTGACCGTAGCCGTCGGCCTTGACCACCGCGATGACCTCGGCGCCGGTGAGGTGGCGGAAGTGGCGGACGTTGTCGGCGATCGCTCCGACGTCGATGACGGCCTCGCGCATGGTGCCGGCGGCGCGCCTGGTCATCCGATCATTCCTTCGTTCTTCTCGACGATCACGTACGCCACGGCGAAGCCGGCGTCGTGCGACATCGACAGGTGCACCGACGAGATCCCGCGGTCGACGATCACGTCGGCGGTGCTTCCCGACAGGGTGAACTGGGGGCGGCCCGACGACTCGTTCCACACTTCGATGTCGGTCCAGTACACGCCGTCCGAGCCGCCGAGCGCTTTGATGAGCGCTTCCTTCGCGGCGTAGCGGGCGGCGAGCGACCGGGGCTTCAACGCCCGCTCGGCGGGAGAGAAGAGGCGCTCGAGAAGGCGCGGGGTGCGGTCGAGGGTGGCTTCGAAGCGGGAGATGTCGACCAGGTCGACGCCGATGCCGGCGATCATCCGCTCTCCTCTCCCGCGGCTGTCACCCTATCAACGGCGGCGTGGTGTCGAGCGCGGGGCCGCGGCAGCCGGCGGGTGTCCCCAACTCCTGCAGAATGGCGCCCGGGCGGCTCCAGGGCCCGGAATCAGACCCGTGCGGCCGATTCTGCAGGAGTTGGGGACGATCAGCGTCGGCGATCAGGCCTTGCGCTGACGCCGGAGGACAAGCATCACGCCCGCGACGAGGAGCAGGAGAGCGGTCGTTCCCGCGGCGAGGAGCGGCGCGGCCTCTCCCCCGGTGGCGGGGAGCGGACCCGACGAGCCGGATGACGCGGTCGAGCCCTCATCCCCCGCTCCCGAGCCGGGGCCATCGCCTCCACCGGTTCCCGGCAGCGGATCGACCGGCGCTTCGCCGGGCGCCGCGGCGACCTGCAGCGTCGTCCAGCCCACGGCGCCGTCGACGTCCTGAGCCACGAGCACGTGGTCGCCGAGCGTGGTGCCGGTGGGGACCACCACGCGAACGGTGCCGTCTGCGCCCACCTGGGTCCAGGTCCCGAGCGCGGTGGGTGCGGAGTGCAGCCAGAACTGCACCCACGTGCCCGGCGCCGCGCCGCCGACCTCAACGGTGAACGGGTCGCCGATGCGCACGCTCGCCGGTGCGGTGATCGCACCCTGCAGTGCGGGGTCGAGCTGGTCGGGCATCACCGGCACCGACGGCTCGGTGGGTCGCCCGTCACCCGGCTCCTCGCCGTCACCCGGCTCCTCGCCGCCCCCCGTCCGCACGACGACCGTGCGCACCTCGGAGTCGGTGGTGGCGCCGTAGGGGTCCATCGAGGTCACGAACCAGCCGTGGGTGCCCTCCCCCGGCTCCCACGCCGCGGTCAGGTCGGTGCCGCTCTCGACATCGTCGAAGTCGGCGATCGGGCTGGTGGTGAGGATGTCGGCGCGGAACGCATCGGTGGCGAGCACCTTCTGCGCCGGCGCGATGCCGAGGGCGGTGTAGGGGATCGCGAACTCCTGGTGCTGCACCTCGAGCGTCGGATCGTCGGCGTTGTAGTCGGCGAGCGAGGGGCTGTAGGTGCGGGAGAGGATCTGCCCCGTCTGATTGTCGAAGTGCATCAGGCGGAGGTAGCCGAGGCCTCCCTCGGCGAGGCCCTGGTAGTCGAAGAGCACCTGGTAGACCTGGCGCTCGGCGACTCCGTCACCGTCGTCGTCGAACCCGTCGACCCGGGTGAACGCGTCGTGGTAGTGGCCGGAGAAGACCGTCCGCACGTTCGGGTTCGGGGCCACGACCTCGTCGTAGATGCGCTGCGGAATGGGCCCGAGGCCGCCCGTCGTCAGCATGTACTCGTGCAGGTTGAGCATGACGGTGCGCTCGGGATAGCGGGAGATGACGTCGTTCATCCACGCGATCTCCGCATCGCCCGGGCCCCATCCCATGTAGAGCATCAGGAAGTCGATGCCACCGGCGGTGACGAGATCGTAGTGTCCGCGGTTGTCGAGGTAGTCGCCGCCCCACCACGGGTTGTCGGCGAACCGCCACGCGCCGAAGAACGCGCTGAAGTTCGTGTAGTTCGCGTCGAAGGCTCCCACGTCGTGGTTGCCGGCGAGCACCCCGTAGGGCAGACCCGCCTCATCGAGTGCGGCATACGCGGGGTCGGCCCGCTCCCACTGCGCCAGGTCCTCGGCGATGTTGACCACGTCGCCGGTGTGGAAGAGGTACTGCAGGTTCAGGTCGCTCCGCTCCGCCAGCAGGTAGTCGTGGATCGCCACCTGGTGGTTGTAGAACGTCTCGTTGTAGTACTGGGTGTCCGACTCCCACGCGAAGGTGAAGTCGTACGCCGATCGAGGCGTGTCCTCAGGGTGGGCGGGCTCCACGACGGTGTCGCGGGTGGAGAGGTTCGAGCCGGCGAAGCCCTCCGAGTGCTGCACGAGCACGGTCACCGTCCCCTCGGCCGCGAAGCCGTCGACGGGCACCATCGCCTCGAGCGTGAAGGACGTCGGCGCGCCGTCGGTCGTCACTGCGCGGTCGAATTCCTGCCAGGCGCCGTCGGTCCCGAGGGCGTAGAGGAGCACCTTCGCGTCGGCGTTGGCCGACCCGTCCCACCTCACCCTCACGCGGGCGTCGTCACCGGCGTCACCGGGGACCGCCACCTCGAACAGCTGGTACGGGAAGGCGGTGTCGGATGTCTGCGTGAGCGCGCTCTCGTCGAGCCGGCCGATGGCGCTCACCTCCTCCGCGGTGAGCCCGCGCGCGCCGGTGCGGTCGGTCGACAGCGCCGTGCCGATCTCACCGGTCGTCGCCTCGATGCCGGCACCGGGCACCGTGCGGACCGCTTCCCGGAACGACACGTCCAGGCGGTCGCCGGTCGGATCGGTCGCGCGGGCGGTGAGGTCGATCGGGTCGCCGGTGTCGAACTCGGCGCCGTCCTCGGGCGAGAGGAGCTCGTTGCCGGGCTCTTCGACCGGGGTTTGGAACGTCACCGTCCGCTCGGCACGGTTGCCCGCGGCATCCACCGCAGTGAAGACCACGGTGTGCGCGCCGTCGGCGAGGAGGAGCGAACCGGTGGTGTAGGGAAGCTCGATGGCTCGGCCGTCCAGCGTGGCCGTGAGCGCGGACACCCCGGCTCCCGCATCGCTCGCGGCGGCGTCGATGGTGAACTCGCCCTGGTAGAGGCGCCCCTCCTCGAGGTCGGTCGTGACCGCGGGCGCGGTGTTGTCCACGTTCACGGCGACCTCGACGGCGTCGTCACCGGCGCTCGCCCGGACGCGGTGGGCGCCGTCGGCGGCGGCCGTGGTCTCCCACAGGTGGCCCACGGCCGTGCGCGCGTCGCCGGGGAGAGCGAAGCCGGCCTCGAAGACGTCCAGACGCCCCTGGCTGTCGCCCATCGGCACGATCGCGGTCGGGTCGGTGTATCCCTCGGGGGCGAGGGTGCGCCCGTCGGGGAGGATCAGGCGGATTCCGCGGATCGTGAAGTCGTCGTTGTTCTCGTTCGGGTCACGGTCGGTCTTGGCCTTGGTCCCCGCCCAGACGCCGAGGTCGACGCGCTCTCCGGTGAGGTACGACACCGGGACGGGCACCGTGATGGTGGCCCAGTCGGCGTAGGTACCGCGGTCGAAGACGTGCAGCACCTCATCGCCGATACGCACGCCATTGCGGAACAGGGCGTCGGTGCCGCTCGCCTCGAAGGCGAAGACCGCCGGGTTCTCCAGGCGCGGGGTCGTTTCGACCTCGACGCCGTCGATCGACAGACGGATGTCGGAGGGGAAGGTGTTGCCGCCCGCGACGATCTCGGTCGCACCCGACACCCACTGGCCCTCCTGCAGCTGCAGCCGCACCGGCGAGGAGTCGACACCGGCCACTGCGACGCGCCGGACGTCGGTGACGGTCTCGTTCGCGCCGTCCCTGGCGATCACGCGGTACTCGAACCACGTCTTGCCGGTGAGGTCGACGGCGGGGATCACATGGCGGTAGGTCACGCCGTCGGCGCCCGCGAGCAGCGTGTGGCGCAGCGGCGCGGCGTCGAGGTTGCTCGCGACCTCGATCTCCACCGTCCGCACCTGCCGATCGTCGGTCACCGTCATCTGCAGCGGGAAGTCCGCGCCAGGGGTGATCTCAGGCGCGGTGGCGTCGGTGACGGCCGGGGCCGCGGCATCCATCGGGGTGACCATCAGCCCACCGGGCACCTGCTCCCGGTAGATCGCACCGGGGGTTGCGGGCGCCGTGCCGAGCTTCTTCTGCACCAGGAGGTCGTCGGGGTTCACCGCGTACTGCACCGGCTGGTCGGCGGTGACATCGTCGACGCCACCGAGGTTGTAGTAGGCGCGGTTCATCGCGAAGCCGGTGTTCGTGACGATCTCGAGACCTCGCGGCGAACCGTTCGCCATGCCGCCGCTGGCGATCTCGAACAGGTCCTGCCCGGCGACGAGGGCGCTGCCGAAGTGCCTGTTGAAGTCGTCGGCGGTGAGGGCGTCGTTGGCGCCGTTCTTGATCCAGAACACCAGGGTGGCGCCGGGGGCGACGACGGAGTCGCGCACGGTGGCGGGCCACAGCACGGTGTTGGAGTTGGTGAGGTCCTCGAGCGGGTAGAGGTATTTCAGCGTGAAGTCTCGGAACGCGATGGGTTCGGTGGTGGCGTTGTAGATCTCGATGAACTCGTACCCGTCGGCACCTGCGACGTTGGCGGTGTCGGGGGCGATCTCGGTGATCTGCAGCGGTGCGGTCACCAGCTGCGGGTCGGCGACCGGAACGAACGGCGCGGGCACGAAGGCCGCCGGATCCACGACGCCCGGGGTCGGTGCGGCGAGAGCGCGGAGCACGGTCATCTGGGTGGCGGTCGACGCCTCGGGGAGCCGGTAGTCCACGCCGAGTCCGGCGCCGACCTCGTCGGCCCGGTAGCGGGCGGCGGAGATCTCGACCGGGTCGGCGCCGTCCGAGGCCGGGGCGAGAAGACGGATGCCGCGCTCGGCGCTGTTGGCGAAGCCGGCCTGTCCCGCGAGGGGGACGACGACGACATCATCACCGGCGCCGTAGAACGCCCGGAAATCCCCGGCGGTCAGCCCGTCGGTGTTGGGCGCGTACTGGAGCCACAGCACTGCGACACCGTTCGCGGGGATGATCGAGCCGGCCGGTACCGTGAGGTCCTTCTGGCCGGAGAGGAAGTCGTAGCTGATGCGGACGTCCGTACCGAGATCCACCGCGCGGTCGGTGGTGTTGGCGATCTCGATGTACTCGAACCGGTCGGTGCCGGTGGTGTCGGGCGCGAACTCGGTGATCAGCAGATCGCGGGCTGTCAGCGGTGCAGCGGGTGCGGTCTCGGTGGGGCCGGGGGTCGGTTCGCTCGTCGGCTCCGGCGTCGGCTCGCTCGTCGGCCCCGGCGTCGGTTCCACTTCCGCGAGCCGGCCGGGGGTCGCGGGCGCGAGGGTGGCGAGGGGCAGGGCGCTCGTCCCCGACTGCGGCGGCCCGAACGTTGCGGCGAGGTCGGCGCCGAAGGCGCCCGCCGCGGCGAAGGAGTGGCTCATCTCCGTGCCCGCCGCGGTGACACGGATGCCGCGCGAGCCGCCGTTGGCGATGCCGGGCTGTCCTTCGACCCGGACGACGTCGTAGTCGGTCTCGGGCTGCGTCGCGGCGAAATGCGCCCGGAAGTCGTCGACCGATCGGGCGAAGCTGTCGACGCTCCCCGAGGTGTAGCTGAGCCACAGGGCCACCGTCGCGCCCGGGGCGATGACGGTGCCCGCCGGGGTGGTGAGCACGACATCCCGCGCGGTGTCCGACGCGTCGGCATAGGTGTAGGCGAAGTCGATGCTCTCAGCGTCGAGGTCGATCGCCCGATCGGTGGTGTTGTGCACTTCGAAGAACTCGAAGTGATCGGCGCCGACGTTGTCGGCGACGATCTCGGTCACCACGAGAGCGGGTGACGGCAGAGATTCCGCGGCGGCGACAGGCGCCGCGAGAGCTACGGAAGCAGCGGCGAGGACGGGGACGAGGACAAGCGCGGGCAAGGAACGGCGTCGGCGAGGCATGGATCACTTTCGAGTTGAGGCCCCCGTCGTCAGAGGGCCTCGGCCACGCTAGGGATGCCGCACAGCGCCACGGGTCGCACCGGTGAACGGCTGCTGAACGGGGCGGAAAAGCTTTGCCCGTCAGCCCGCGGCGTACGCCGACCGCAGGAGGCGTTGACCGCCGGCGGGTGTCCGCAACTCCTGCAGAAGTGCGCCCGGGCGGCTCCAGGCCCCGAGATCACACCCGCGCGGCCGATTCTGCAGGAGTTGCGGACGACGGGACGCCGCGAGCCGGCCGCCCGCCGCTACTCGACCGTGACCGACTTGGCGAGGTTGCGCGGCTGGTCGACGTCGAGGCCCTTCGCCGTGGCGAGGCCCATCGCGAAGATGTGGAGCGGCACGACGGCGAGGAGCGGCTCGAAGAGCGGGCCGGCGAGCGGGATGCGCAGCACCTCGTCTGCGGAGGGCAGCACCGCGACATCCCCCTCCTCGGCGATCGCGATCACGCGCGCACCGCGGGCCTTGATCTCTTCGATGTTCGACACGACCTTCGGGTGCAGCACCGCCGACCCGCGCGGCGACGGCACGATGACGAACACCGGCTGTCCCGGCTCGATGAGCGCGATCGGGCCGTGCTTGAGCTCGCCGGCGGCGAATCCCTCGGCGTGGATGTACGAGATCTCCTTGAGCTTGAGCGCACCCTCGAGGGCGATGGGGTACCCGACGTGGCGGCCGAGGAAGAGCACCGATCGGGTGTCACCCATCCAGTGCGCGAGATGTTCGATGCGCTCCTGCTCGGTGGCGAGGATGTGCGCGATCTTCTCGGGCACGGACTCGAGCTCGTGGGCCTGCTCGGCGATCTCGGCGGCGCTCAGCGTGCCACGCAGGCCCGCGATGTGGAGGGCCAGGAGGTACAGCGCCGTGATCTGCGCGACGAACGCCTTCGTCGAGGCGACGGCGACCTCGGGACCCGCGTGGGTGTAGACGATCGCGTCCGACTCGCGGGGGATGGTCGCACCCTGCGTGTTGCAGATCGACACGGTCTTCGCCCCCTGCTCGCCGGCGTACTTGACCGCCATGAGGGTGTCCATCGTTTCGCCTGACTGGCTGATCGAGACCACGAGCGTGTCGGGGGTCAGCACCGGGTCGCGGTACCGGAACTCGTGCGCGAGCTCGACGTCGACCGGCACCCGCGCCCACTGCTCGAGGGCGTACTTGCCCGTCATCCCCGCGTAGGCGGCGGTGCCGCAGGCGATCACGATGATGCGAGAGATGCCGGTGAAGAGGGCGTCGAGTCCGTCGAGCTCGGGGATGGTGACGGCGCCGTCACGGATGCGACCGCGCAGCGTGTTCGCGACGGCCTCGGGCTCCTCGGAGACCTCCTTGGCCATGAACGACGACCAGCCGCCCTTGTCGGCGGCCGAGGCGTCCCAGGTCACTTCGAACCGCTCGACCTCGACCGGGTTGCCGTCGAAGTCGGTGACCTCGACGCCCTCGGGCGTGATGGCGACGATCTCGTCCTGCCCGATCGCGAGGGCGTCGCGGGTGTGCTCGACGAAGGCCGCGACGTCGGAGGCGAGGAAGTTCTCCCCCTCGCCGAGGCCGATCACGAGCGGCGAGTTGCGGCGCGCACCGACGACGAGTCCCGGCTGGTCGCGGTGCATGGCGAGGAGGGTGAACGCACCTTCCAGGCGCGCGGCGACGTCGCGGAACGCGGCGACCAGGTCGCCCCCGCGTGCGCGGTACGCACGACCGAGGAGCACGGCCGCCACCTCGGTGTCGGTCTCGCTCTTGAAGGTGAAGCCCTCGGCGAGCAGCTCGGACTTCAGGGCGGCGTAGTTCTCGATGATGCCGTTGTGGATGACGGCGAGCCTGTCGTCATCCGCCAGGTGCGGGTGGGCGTTGTCGTCGGTGGGTCCGCCGTGGGTCGCCCAGCGGGTGTGCCCGATGCCGGTGGTGCCGTCGGCGAGGGGGTGGGTCTTCAGATCGTCGCGGAGGATGCCGAGCTTGCCGGCGCGCTTGCGCATACCCAGATCTCCGCCACCGTCGATGACCGCGATGCCGGCGGAGTCGTATCCGCGGTACTCGAGACGGGCGAGGCCCGAGAGGAGGATGGCCTGGCTCTGACGCGGGCCCACGTATCCGACGATTCCACACATGGGCTCCATCGTACGAGCCGGGGTATGTGAGGCCTCTGAACGAATCCGTGTGGAAGAAGCGGGAAAACAGGGGGCCCGACAGGGGGTTTATCCCCCTTGCCATTCATGGAACCGCGGACGTATGCTTCCCGCACCCCCGCTCGGAACCCGATCCGACGAGGGAATACCGAACAGCTCTGGGAAGCCTCCATCACTGGGGTTTCGCTGACTCGCGCACGGTGGCTCATGCCGCCGCATGCGTGGCTTCGCGGGCATGGTGAAGCCTTCCCCGAGGGAGGTGATGCCGCGCCATCGTGCGCTCAACGGGGTGTGCGCGTGCGCACGCCATGCGACTGGGGAGAAGCAGTCCGTCCTCGCTTTTGTGTGTCGCCGTGCCCGACGGTGACGCCCTCGCCATACAGCCCTGCTCGCCGACCTTCCGTTTGCCGAACCGGAGAGAGCAGGACCCGTGAGTATTCACACCCTGAGCGTCGTCATCCCGACGCTCAACGAAGCCAGAAACATCGAACACGTCTTGGGGCTCCTTCCCGACACCGTCGACGAAGTCATCCTTGTCGACGGCGGATCGACGGACGCCACGGTCGACATCGCCCGTGAGGTACGACCCGGCATTCGCGTCCTCGGTCAGACCCGGCCGGGAAAGGGCAGCGCGCTGGTCACCGGCATCCTCGCCGCCACCGGCGCCGAGATCGTCACCATCGACGCCGACGGCTCGATGGACCCGCGCGAGATCGATCGTTTCGTCGCCCCCCTGCATGCCGGCGCCGACTACGTCCGGGGCAGCCGTTTCTCCCCCGGTGGCGGAAGCGCGGACATCACGGCCGTGCGGTTCATCGGCAACAAGATGCTCAACGCTCTGGCGAACCTGTTGTTCGGAACCAGCCACAGCGACCTCTGCTACGGCTTCAATGCGATGACCCGCGAGGCCGCGTGGGCGCTGCACCTCCCCGATCCGGCCGACGGCACACGTCTGCGGCACTGGGGAGACGGGTTCGAGATCGAAACGCTCATGCACGTCCGTGCGGCGAAAGCGAACCTTCGCGTGGTGGAGGTGCCGAGTTTCGAGGCATCCCGCCGCTTCGGCGAAAGCAACCTCTCCGCTGTCCGCGACGGACTGAGGTGTCTCCGCACGCTGCTGTTCGAGCGCTTCGTCGGCGCCTCGATCGCCTCGGTCGTGGGCACCGAGAGGCGCACCCGCGCGAAGGTGACCGCCGAACTCGCAGGTGAAGGCGAATGAGGCACTCCCATGCCCCCGCCGACCCGCACCGCGGTGGTCATCTGCTGCTTCACACCACAGCGCCTCGATGACCTCCGCGCCGCTCGCGCCTCCCTTTCCCACCAGACCATGCGGCCGGCGCTCGTCATCGTCGTGGTCGATCACCACGACGACCTCTTCGCCCTGCTCAGCGCTGAGCTCGAGGCCGACACCGTCGTCGTACGCAACTCGGGGCGCCAGGGGTTGTCCGATGCACGGAACACCGGCCTGCGAGCCGCCGCCGACGCCGACGCCGACATCGTGATGTTCCTCGACGACGACGCCGTCGCGGAGACCACGTGGGTGGAACGGATGACCGCGCCGTTCGCCGCCCCGGATGTCGTCGGCGTGAGCGGGTTCGCTGTCCCGGTGTGGGATGCTCCGGGGCGCCCCGGGTGGTTTCCCGACGAGTTTCTCTGGGTGGTCGGCTGCAGCCACCGGGGGCTCCCGGACGACGGCGGAGCAGTTCGCAACCCCGTCGGCTGCGCGATGGCCTTCCGCGCGGAGGCCCTCTCCCTCGCGGGGGGATTCGTCACCGAGCTGGGTCGGGTCGGGTCGTCGACGGCCGGTTGCGAGGAGACGGAGGTCTCGCTGCGGCTGACCGCGCAGGCATCCGGCTCCGTCATCGTGCTCGCCCGCAGCGCCCGGGTACACCACCGCGTCACCTCCCACCGTCAGCGCCTGGACTACTTCCTGCGGCGTTGCCGCGGCGAGGGGCGCAGCAAAGCGGCCGTGTCGCGCCGGCACCCGGGCGCGGCGACGCTGCGCACCGAACGGCGATTCGTCGTCGTGACCCTTCTCGACGCGACGATCCGCGCCCTCGGCGAGGGGCTGACGCATCTCCGGCCCGCCGCCTTCGCCCGCGCCGGCGTCGTCGTCATCGGGCTCGCCGCAACCGTCGTCGGGTATGTCGGCGCTCGCATCCGGCCGGAACGCCGGCCTCTCACGACGCCGACCGCGATGTCGCATGCCCACGGGTACCGGGCGGGAGCGGCCGGATGATGGCCACCCACCGCACGACCAGCGAGCGCCGCGGGCTCTCGGCGCTGCTCGCCCGCGAGTGGGCCGATCCTGCGCTGCGCGGGAGCCACCTGATGCTCGTCAACACCGTGGTCACCGCGGCGCTGGGCTTCGCCTTCTGGGTCGTCGCCGCGCGCCTCCTGCCGGTGGAGGCGGTGGGGACGGGAACGGCCACGGTCGCGATCGTTTTGACGATCGCCGGCCTCGGCCAGATGAATCTCTACCAGTCGGCCGGCGTTCTCCTCGCCCGCGCGTCGGGAGACGGCCGCACCGCGGCGTTCGGCCTGTGGGCTCTCGCCGCGGGCGCGACGCTCGCCGTCGGAACGGTGGTGAGTGCGGTCGTCGTGACGGTGGACGCCCTCGCGGCTCGCACGGCGATCGTTCCCGCGACGCTCCCCCTCCTCGTGACCTGCGCGGTGGCGTGGACGACGTTCGCGGTCAAGGACGCCCTCCTCATCGCCCGTCGGCGCACGGCACTCGTCCCCGTGCTCAACGGCGGATACGCCGTGCTGAAGATCGCTGTGCTCGGCGGCGCGGTCGCTCTGCTGCCCGCCACGGCACGACCCGGCGCCGTCCCGAGCGGCGACGCCATCGTTCTCGCGACCTTCGTGCCCATCGTCCTCGTGGTACCCGTGGCGGCCCTCGTGATCGCCCTCCCCCGCATCGCCGCGCCCCGGGCGCCGGACATCGCTGTCGGCACTCGCCGTGGCCAGGATGCGCGCTTCCTCGCGACGGACTACATCGGGGTCGTCGCGCTGCAGTCATGCACGACGCTTCTGCCTTTCATCGTCTTCGCCTGGTCGGGGGCCGAGATGGCCGGCGTCTTCGCGGCGGCGTGGGCGATCGTGCTGGTGCTGGACACCCTCGCCCACAATGCCGCCGTTCCACTCGCGACCGAGCTGGCCCGCACCCCGGAGCGCGCAGACGAGCTGTCGCGCCGGGTGACCCTCCGCACCCTCGTCGTCGTCGCCGTCGGCGCCACCGCCCTGGCGGTGTTCGCGCAACCGATCCTCGCCCTCCTCGGTCCGACCTACGCCGTGCAGGGCACACCGGTGCTGCAGGTCTTCGCCGCGGCATCCCTCCTTCGCGCGATCCTCATCCTGCGCCTGGCGAGGCTTCGCGCCGCACGGCGCACCGGGCGCATCGCCCTGGTCGAGGTCATCCACGCAGCGGCGGTCCTCGGGATCGCCGCCTGGACCGTGCCGGGCGCCGGCGCGCTGGGCATGGCCTTCGCGTGGGCGGCGGGACAGCTGGTCGCCCTCGCCGCGGTGCTCCTTCTCTCCGGAAGTCGCCGCACAACGACCCGGGCGGTGACCCATGGTCCTTGAGTCTTCGCGCGACACCTCGCCTTCCCGCGCCCGGACGACGTCTGCGGGGTCTCCACCGTCCGCGCCGGAAGAACGCCCCCGCGGGCCCCGCGGTGCGATCATGCGGCGACCGCTGCTGTTCACCACCGCGGCCCTCACGGTGACGGCGCTCCATTTCGCCGTGGTGACGGTGTGGCCCGCTTCGCTCCTGGTCACCGTCCTGTGCCTCGTCGGCGCTTTCGTCTTCGTGCTCCGCCTGCCCGAGGAGCATCCGTGGACGCTCGGGCTCCTGGCGGGCGCCTTCGCCGTCGTCGTGCACGGCACGATGATCGTGCTCGAGCAGCTCGCCCGCTTTCCCACCGCGTGGTTGCACGCCGGGTACACCGCACACGTCATGGAGCATCACGACGTGCTCCCGAGCCTGGGCGCACGCTTCAGCTGGCCGGCGTTCTTCGTCGTCACCGCGTCGGCATTCTCGCCCGCCGGCGATTCCGTGCCCGAGCCGGTGCTGCGGTTCGCGCCGCTGTTCTTCGTGCTGGCGATGCTTCCTGCGATCCTCGTCATCGCCCGGCGCTGCGTGGTCGTATGGCGCGGATCTTGGCGGGCTCCCTGGCTCGCGGTGTGGTTCTTCCCCCTCATCGACTGGTTCGGACAGGACTACTTCGCGCCGCAGTCGCTGGCGCTCCTCCTGGGGCTGTCGATCATCGCGATCGTGCTGACCCTGTCTGATCGACCACCGACGCTGTGGACGACGCGCGACGGGGTGCTTCGGCGCGGCGGGCTGCTGTGGCCCCGCCGACCCGGAATCCGGGACGCCGCTCTCGTGCGCGCGCGCATCCCGGATGCACTGCTGCTGGTCGGATCGGTCGTGGTGCTCTGCGCCGCAGTGGCGATGACCCATCAGCTGACACCGTTCGTGATCGCTGTCCAGCTGGCCGTGCTGTGGTACGCGGGACGCCTCCCGTGGATGCTGCCGGCCTGGATCGTGGGGGTCACCGCCCTCGTCTGGGTCTCGTGGGGGGCGTCGGATTTCTGGATCCCGTTCATCGCCGACGTCTTCGGCGGAGTCGGCGACCCCGTGGGCAATCTGTCGGCAGGGATCGTCGAGCGCACCGGCGGCTCCGCCGAGCACCAGACGGTCGTCGCGGTACGACTGGGCTTCACGCTCGCCGTCGTCCTCGCCGCCGCCGGCGGTGTCATCGCGGAATACGTCCGCGATCGACGCATCGAGCTGTCGCTGCCGCTCCTGGCCGCCGCCCCGGGCTTCCTCCTGTTCGCCCAGAGTTACGGCGGCGAGGGGGTGCTGCGCGTGATGGTCTTCGCGACGCCGTTCCTCGCCATGCTCGTCACCAAGCTCTTCATCACCCGGCGCGGACTCGGTCGCGCCGCGGCGGCGGCCGTCGTCATCGTCAGCGTCGCCTGCGTGCCGCCGTTCCTCGTCGCCCGCTACGGCAACGAGCCGTTCGAGCGCGTGAGGGCCGACGAGATCGCGCTGGCCGGATGCCTGTACGACCGCGCCCCGGCAGGGTCGACGATCCTGTCGGTGAGCCCTCACCTCGCATGGCAGTTCCGCGACATCGCCGACCACCTGCATCTCTCGGCCAACGAGCGTGTCTTCGACGCCGAGACCGCCGACGATCTGAGAGCCCGGCTCGAGCAGACCCCCCGACCGAGGTATCTCATCTTCACAGAGCCTCAGCTGCAGTTCGTCGTGCGCTCTCTGGGCGCCCCGGCCACCTGGCCTACGGCTCTGCAGCGCGAGCTGGCCGCGGATCCCGCAATGACCGTGGTGTGCGAGAACTCCGGCGGAGTCGTGTACCGCGTGGGGGGTGCCGGATGATCCGCGAACTGTCCACCGTTTTCCTGCTCGCCTGGGCCCTCGGCGCCGTCGTCCTCTCCGCGAGCGGAGCCGAGGGAGTCGGCCCCATGCTCGTGGTCGCGCCGTTCACCCTCTTCGGTGCAGGGATGGCCGTCGCCCTCGCGCTGCCCGGCGATCGCCCCGCGGCGCAGACGCTCGTGCTCGTGGTGGCGCTGGGCCTCGGGACGGCGACTGTCATCGCGCAGGCGCTCCTTCTGGTGGGCCTGTTCCACCCGGCGCTCGTCGTCGGAGTCGTCGCCGTCGTCGCGTCGGCCGCGCTGGCAGTGCGGGAGGTGTCGCGATGAGCGAATTCCTCCTCTCCCCCGCCCTCCTCGCCGCGAGCATCTCGGCGGTGGTGCTCGCGATAATCAGCTGGACGGTCAGCGTCGTCGGGCTCTTCTCCGCACGCACGCGCGTGGCGCTACGCATCGTCGCCGGGGCGGCGATCCTCCTGGCCCTCGTCGTCATCGCGGCCCGCTTCGTGGTGCTGGGAGGCTGACATGCGCATCGTCCACGTGGATCTGGCCACCTCCCCCTCACCGCTCGACGGCATCGGCGCGGTGGTGACGACCCTCGCCCACGCACAGCGGAAGGCCGGTCATTCGGTCGCGGTGCTCGACGCCGCCTGGCGAGGTGGCGCACCTCTCCCGATCGCGGCGGTCCGCGTCATCCGCGTGCTGGCACGTCTCCGGCCCGACATCGCGCACTTCCACTCGGTGTATCGTCCGCTGAACGCCGTCGGCGCGATGACGTGCCGACTGACCCGCACGCCGTTCGTTCTGTCGCCCCACTCGGGGCTCGCACCCGCCGGGCGAGCACGCGACCGGTGGCGCAAGGCGGTGTGGATCCGGCTGTTCGAACGCCCGGCGCTGCGGGCGGCGGCACGGGTGGTGTGCCTGTCGGCGGTCGAGGAGCAGGACGTCCGGGCGATCGCGCCGCGCGCGCGGACGACGATCGTGCGCAACCCGCTGCCGGATGCCCCCGACCATGCGCCCCGGCACACCGGTAGCCGCGCCCTGACTCCGATTGCCGTGACGCTCGCGCGGTTCGACGTGTACCAGAAGGGCCTGGACCGCGTCGCCGCACTCGCACACGCCCTTCCCGAGTTGCGCTTCGAGGTGCACGGCGAGCTCGACCACAACGACCCCGACCAGGCGCGACGGCTGATCGCCGACGCCCCGCGGAACCTCCGCTTCCTCCCGCCGGTGTTCGGCGACGACAAACGACGTCTCCTCGCCCGTGCCGACCTCTACGTGCAGCTCTCCCGGTGGGAGGGGCAGTCCATCGCGCTGCTCGAGGCGATGACGGCCGGCGTCCCCTGCGTCGTGTCGGAGCCGGTCGCCCGGACGCTGGGACCGGTCGGTCACGACCTGGTCGTCGCCGTCCCCGACGATCCCGCCGCCCAGGCGCGCGCGGTGCGCGGGCTCATGGCCGCGCGTGAGCGCCGCATCCGGCTGTCGCGCCAGAGCGCCGCATGGGCGCGGGAGGCGACCGACCCCGCGGCGATCCGCGAACGACTGGACGCCGTCTATACCGCCGCTCGTCGAGCACGCGGTGCACGGCCCGCAACCGAGGAGGCGACATGACCTCGACCACGCCACGCGCAGATCTGCGCGCAGACCTGCACCCGAAGCGGCGGCGCGTCCGCCGTGCCGTGACGACCGTGGCGATCACCGCCGTCACCCTCGCCGGTCTCGCCCTGACCGCCACCCTCCCCTCCGCCACCGCCGCGCTCGGAGACCTCCCCCCGGGCTTCGTCGACGAGTCGGTGGTGACGGGGCTGCCGTATCCGTCCGCGATCGCCTTCACACCGCAGGACGACATGTTCATCGCCCTGAAGGGCGGCGTCGTGAGGGTGAAGGGGCCGGACGGCCTCGCCCCTGAGCCGTTCGTCGACATCTCCGAGAGGGTGCATGACAACGACGACCGGGGCCTGCTCGGATTGGCGGTCCATCCCGATTTCCCGGCTGAGCCGTACGTCTACCTCCTCTACACCTACGACCCGCCGGGGGTTCTGCTCGATCAGGGGTGGCCGATCCCGGGGCGGGTGAGCCGTCTGGAGCGGTTCACCGCCGACCCAGCGTTCGACTACCGCCGCGCACTTCCCGATTCGGGCGTCGTGCTGCTCGGCACCGCCAGCACCCGGGAGAACATCGGCAATGAGGATGACGGTCGCGACACGTCACGGGTGTCGTGCATGATCGGCGGCACCCTCGAGGGCGAGCCAATCCGCGACTGCCTGGGGTCGGATGAGAACTCCCACACGATCGGCACGGTCGGCTTCGCGCCCGACGGGTCGCTGTTCGTCACCAACGGCGACGGAGCGAACTACAACGGCCCCGATCCGCGCGCGATCCTCGCGCAGGACCTCGACTCGCTCTCCGGCAAGGTTCTGCGCATCGATCCCGTCACCGGCGAGGGGCTCCCCGACAATCCCTACTTCCGCGCCGACGACCCCGGGGCGAATCGCTCGAAGGTGTGGTCGTCGGGACTTCGGAACCCGTTCCGCATGGCGATCCACCCTCAGACCGGTGCCGCCTGGGTCGGGGATGTCGGCTGGGGCACGTGGGAGGAGATCAACACCGGAAAGGGGGCGAACTTCGGCTGGCCCTGCTACGAGGGTGGACTGGCCGCCGGGTCGGAGGGCATGTCGACGGTGAGCCGCCGACAGGACACCTATGCCGCCAACACCGGCACCGCGTCGGCCTGCGCGGCCCTCTACGACCGGGGGCTCGAGGCGGTGACCGCGCCGGTGTACACCTACGACCACTCCGCGGGCGGCGCCGCGGCCAACGCCGGAGCGTTCTACGAGGGTGAGGCGTATCCGGAGGCGTATCACGGCGCGCTGTTCATCGCCGATTACAACCGCCGGTGGATCCGTGCGGTGCACTTCGACGCGCAGGGCGCCGCGAACAACGTCTCCCAGTTCGGCGTCGACACCGGAGCCGGCTCGGGCCCGGTGCAGGTCGTCGCAGGGCCGGACACGAATATCTACTGGGTGAAGTACGCCAGTGCGGGGGGCGAGATCCGTCGCATCCGTTATCTCGACGCGGATGCCCCGCCGGTGGCGATCGCGACCGCTTCCGCCACATCGGGGGTCGCACCGCTGGAGGTGGCCTTCTCGTCGCGGTCGTCGTACGACGCCGGCGGCGCGCCGCTGCGGGTCGCGTGGGATTTCGGAGACGGCTCCCCCGTGTCCGCCGACGTCGAGCCGACGCACGTCTTCACCGAGCCCGGCGCCTACGACGTGCGGTTGACCGTCACGCAGGACCGGCCGGGAGGGCTGTCGTCGACCACGACCACGCGCGTGACCGCCGGGAACGATCCGCCGCTGGCGGAGGTGGACCCGCTCCTTCCGTCGCCGTACGCGATCGGCGACGAGCTGGTGTTCCGGGGGCGCGCGTCCACACCTGACGGTCCGATGCCCACCACCGGGCACCGGTGGGAGGTGCGGCAGTGGCACAACCAGCACAGCCACTTCGGAACCCCCTCGTGGACCGTCGACCCCGCCGATTCCACGGCGACCACCGGTGTCGTCACGGTCGATGAGCACGGTGACGACACCTTCTACGAGGTGTGCCTCACCGCCACCTCGCCGTCGGGGCTCACCGACGTCCGCTGCGAGGCGGCGACCCCAGATCGCCTTCCGTACACCGTCGAGACCGAGCCGGCCGGGCTCGGGGTCATCTACGAGGACGAGGGTCTGCGCATCGACGGGCCCGCCATCATCCGCCCGATCCGCGGGTCGACCCAGACGCTGACCGCTCCCCTCGTACAGGCGCGCCGCACCTTCGCGGGGTGGTCGGACGGCGTCGCCGAGGCCTCCCGCACGTTCGTCGCGGGCGAGGGCGCCTCGACCTTCCGGGCGGTGTACGAGAATCTTCCGCCGGCCGTGGCCATCGAGCTTCCCGGCGTCGCCTCGGGTCCGGCACCGGTGACCGTCGAAGCGGTCGCGCGCGGGAGCGACCCCGAGGGCGACACCCTCACCTACGAGTGGTTCTTCGACGGCGTCCCGATCGGCACCGATGCGACGCTCGTGACCACCGTCACCGAGCCGGGCTCTCACACCCTCCGCGTGGTCGCCACCGACTCGCTCGGCGCGACGGGCGACGCCGAGACGACGCTCGTCATCGACGAGCCCGCCGGCGGCGGCGACGAGGTGTGGCTGTCGCAGCTGCCGCTTCGCGATGTGTCCAACGGCTGGGGTCCGGTGGAGATCGACATGACGAACGGAGAGGATGCCGCCGGAGACGGCGCACCCATCGTGCTCGCCGGCATCGGGTACTCCTCCGGTCTCGGTGTGCACGCGGCCTCGTCGGTCACCGTCGATGTCCCGGAGGGATGCACGAGGTTCGTCAGCGCGGTCGGCGTCGACGACACCGTCGGGACGAACGGGTCGGTGACCTTCGAGGTGGGCGGCGCGCAGGGCGCGCTCGTCACCTCCGAGGTGCTCACCGGCGGCGGCGGCGCGGGAACGGTGGACGTGGATGTCTCCGCCGAGGCCTTCCTCACCCTCGTCGTCACCGACGCCGGCGACAACCCCTGGTGGGACCACGCCGTCTGGGCGGGGGCGCGGTTCGTCTGCGGCGACACCGCACCGACTCCGACCCCGACGGCCTCCGAGACCGGGACTCCGACACCCAACCCGACTCCTCCGCCGGATCCGGCAGAGATGTGGGTGTCGGAGCTCCCGCTCACCGACGCCGCCAACGGGTGGGGGCCGATCGAGCTCGACACCACCAATGGCGAGGACGCTGCGGGAGACGGGGCGCCGATCGTGCTCGACGGCGTCGAGCACGGACGCGGCCTCGGTGTCCACGCCGCCTCGACCGTGACGCTCGCGGTGCCCGAGGGCTGCACCCGCTTCCGGTCCGCCATCGGTGTCGACGACACCGTCGGGCTGAACGGCTCGGTCGTGTTCGAGGTGCTCGCCGACGGAGAGGCCCTGTACTCCTCCTCGGTGCTGACCGGTCGCGGCGGAGCCGCACAGGTCGATCTCGACGTCGCCGGCGCGGCATCCCTCACTCTGCGCGCGGGCGACGCCGGTGACAACACGTGGTGGGACCACGCGGTCTGGGCGAGCGCCCGGTTCGCCTGCGGGGGGTCGGGCGGCGGCCCCACGCCGACCCCGACGCCCACGGCCACGCCGACACCCACGGCCACCCCGACACCCACGCCCACGCCGACACCCACGCCCACGCCGACACCCACGCCCACCCCGACCGGGGGCGACGTCTGGGTCTCCGAGCTGCCGCTGCGCGACGAGAGCAACGGGTGGGGTCCGATCGAACGTGACACCACCAACGGCGAGGACGGCGCCGGCGACGGCGCCCCGATCGCCCTCGGCGGAACGGCGTACGAGCGGGGGCTCGGAGTGCACGCCGCCTCGGCGGTGACGGTCGACGTGCCGGCCGGATGCACTCGGCTGGTCAGCGCGATCGGCGTCGACGACACCGTCGGCGCGAACGGTTCGGTCGTCTTCACCGTCCGAGACGGCGGAGGCACGGTGCTGTTCACCTCCGACACGCTCGTCGGCGGCGGAGCGCCGGGGGCCGTGGACGTGGATGTCTCCGGTGCCGGCTCCCTCGTGCTGGAGGTCTCGGACGCCGGCGACAACCCGTGGTGGGACCACGCCGTCTGGGCCGGAGCGCAGCTGCGCTGCGGCGGCGGGTCGGGAACGCCGAGCCCGACGCCGACGCCCACGCCCACCCCGACGCCCACGCCCACCCCGACCGAGACGCCGACGCCCACTCCGACACCCACACCGACGCCGACCGGGCCGTTCACCACAGCGGCATCCGTCCCGACCGGACCCTTCACCCACTCGGTGAGCGCGGCTGATCTGAACGGCGACGGCATCCTCGATCTCGCCGCCGCGGTGGCCGGAGCGAACGCGGTCGCGGTCGCCTTCGGCAACGGAGACGGATCCTTCGGCGGGATGACCTCCTACCCGACGGGAGCGGGGACCTTCCCGAAGTACGTGGCCGTGTCCGATCTCGACGGCGACGGCATCGACGACCTCGTCACCGCGAATCAGGATTCGCCCGCGGGTGAGGATGTCACGGTCTTCCGCGGCACCGGAGGCGGCGGCTTCTCGGTGGTCGGCGCCTTCGAGGCGTGCGATCGCACCCACGAGGTCGAGATCGCGGATGCGACGGGCGACGGGATCCGCGACGTGGTCGCCGCCTGCTGGGGCGGCGATGTGATGGCGGTGCTTCCGGGCGATGGAACGGGCGCCCTCGGCGCTCCGGCATTCTTCCCGGCCGGCAACGCCGGGCACTCGCTCTCGGCGGCCGACTTCGACGGCGACGGTGACACGGATGTGGCGGTCGCCGCCTACGGCTCCAACCGTGTGATGGTGCTCCTCGGCGACGGGGCCGGCGGCTTCGCGCCGCCGGTGGAGTACTGGTCGGGCCTCGGGCCGCACAACCTGCAGCGGGGCGACGTCACCGGCGACGGTGTCGACGATCTCGTCGTGACCGCCGAACTCTCCGACGCGATCGGGGTGCTCCGCGGCCGCGGCGACGGCACCTTCGCCGAGACCGAGTTCCATGCCGTCGGGCCACGCCCGAAGGCCTCTGTCCTCGCCGACATGAACGGCGACGGCATCGTCGACATCGTCTCGGCCAACACCCACGGCAACTACCCGAACGGCTCGACTCCCACGAGCGTGACGCTGTTGCGCGGAACCGGCGGCGGCGCCTTCGCCGCCGGGGAATCCATCCCCGTCTCGCTCACGCCGTTCGCGGTGGCCGCCGGCGACCTCAACGGCGACGGCCGTCGCGACCTGCTGACCGCGAACTGGCACTCCGGAGACGTGGCGGTGCTCCTCGGCGTTCCCTGAGTCGCCGCCCGGGTACGCGGGCGGGGCTATAGTTGCGGCACGGTCGTGCGGCGGGTTCGGCGTCGCGGGCCGCGTCGAGGGGTCGGATGAGGGAACTGAAGATCGCCATCAGACAGCTCGAGCGCGCACACCACCGCTCGCTCCGCTTCGCGCGCCGCGTCGAGGCGCGCGACCCCGAACTCGCCGCGCGCGCCCGCCGGGAGGCGGAAGACCTCGCGCGCGTGCTGTCGGAGTATCGCCTCCTCGTCACGCTCGAAGGCGCGCCGTCAGCCGAGAGGGCGTCGACCTGGTCGTCCCCCGCTTCCGCCGACCCCGCGGACGCCGTGCCGGGAGCGGCCGAGCCCGACCGCGACTCCTCGCGGTGACCGCAGATCAGAGCTTGCGCAGCAGCACGCTCTCCACCGCGTGCGACGCCGCCTTTCGCAGCACGAGTGTCGCGCGGTGCCGGGTGGGCAGCACATTCGCCTCGAGGTTCGGCAGGTTGATGTCGTTCCAGTAGCCGAGCGCGGTGGTCACGGCTTCCTCGTCGCTCAGCTCGGCGAAGACGCGGAAGAACGAGTTCGGATCGCTGAACGCCGCATGGCGGAGGGCGAGGAAGCGCTGCACGAACCACGACTCGATGTCTTCGGTCTCGGCGTCGACGTAGATCGAGAAGTCGAACAGGTCGCTGACGGCGACGTCATTCGGCGCCGGCGGGGGCTGCAGCACATTCAGCCCTTCGACGATCACGACGTCGGGGCGGCGCACCGTCACGTGCGCGTCGGGGACGATGTCGTACTTCACGTGCGAGTAGAACGGCGCGCGCGCCTCGACCGCCCCGCTCTTGACGTCGGTGAGAAACTCCACGAGTGCGCGTCGGTCGTAGGACTCCGGAAAGCCTTTGCGCGCCATCAGCCCGCGGCGCTCCAGCTCGGCGTTGGGGTGGAGGAAGCCGTCCGTGGTGACGAGCTCCACGCGTGGCGTGCCGGGCCATCGGCTCACCAGTTCCCGCAGCAGGCGTGCGATCGTCGACTTGCCCACCGCGACCGACCCGGCGACGCCGATGACGAACGGGGTCGTGGTGTCGGCCTCGCCGAGGAACGCGCTCGTCTCGGCGCCGAGGCGCTTGGTGGCCTGGGCGTAGAGCGACAGCAGCCGGGACAGCGGCAGGTACACCTCGGCGACCTCGGCGATGTCGAGCCGGTCGCCGAGCCCGCGCAGCTGCACGACCTCGGTCTCGGTGAGGGGCTGCGGGATCCCCGCAGCCATCCGCGCCCAGTCGTCGCGGGCGATCTCCCGGTACAGCGAGAGTGCCAGGTCGGTGGTCGCTTCGTCGACAGACATGGCGCTCATCGTAACCACCGGCCGCCCCGATCCTCGGGCGCCGCGGGGTCGGCGGCGTCACAACTTGCGCCGCGCCGCCCGTCCCGAACTCCTGCAGAACCGGCCCAGCACTGCCGAAAACGGCTCGGCTGGGCGCCCCGCGCCCCGGATTGCAGGAGTTCGGCACCGCGACCGCACCACACCGCCCGGCACCCGCCGCCCGCTAGCCTGAACCCGTGCGCCTCGGAGTCCTCGACATCGGCTCGAACACCGTCCACCTGCTGGTCGCCGACGTCCAGCCTGGGGGCCGGCCGCTCGGCACGACCAGCCGGCGCACTGTGCTGCGCCTCATGCGCTACCTCGCCCCCGACGGCTCCATCACCGAGGAGGGCGTGACGGCGCTCATCGACGCCGTGGCCGAGGCACGAAAGGTCGCCGCCGACGAGAACGTCGAAGAGCTCCTGGCCACCGCCACCTCCGCCGTCCGCGAGGCGGCGAACGGTCCCGAGGTCATCGCGCGTCTGGAGTCCGCGCTCGGCGCGCCGCTGCAGGTGCTCGGCGGCGAGGCCGAGGCCCGGTACACCTTCCTCGCCGTCCGGCGCTGGTTCGGCTGGTCGGCCGGGCAGATCCTGCTCTTCGACATCGGCGGCGGTTCGCTCGAGATCGCGGCCGGATCCGACGAACTGCCCGAAGCCGCGGCATCCGTCCCGCTGGGTGCCGGACGGATGACGGTGCAGTTCATGCCCGACGACCCGCCCGGCGGGGACGCCGTCGAGGGCCTGCGCGCCCATGCGAAGGCCACCCTCGAGCCGGTGATCGGTCGCTTCCGCTCCCTCGACAAGCCCGATCACGTGGTGGGGTCGTCGAAGGCGATCCGCTCGCTGGCGAAGCTCGCCGGCTACCCCGCCCCCGGCTGGACAGGAAGCGAACGGATGCTGCTCCCCCGCGCCTCGCTGGCGTCGTGGATCCCGCGGCTCGCCCGCATCCCCGCAGCCGCACGGCAGGAGCTTCCCGGCATCACCGCCGACCGCACGTTCCAGATCGTCGCGGCCGCGGTCGTGCTCGACACCGCGATGGCGATGCTGAAGATCGATGAGCTCGAGATCTCGCCCTGGGCCCTCCGCGAGGGCGTGCTGCTGCGCTACATCGAGTCGCTGTCGTGGAGCACGGCCCCTACCGGCGGCGACGGCGTCTGACGCTCAGCCGCAGTTGGCCAGGTCGGTCTCGGCCAGCGGCTCCCCCTCGGGAATCACGTACGTCACCCACAGCACGACGGGGATGTCGCCCTCGTTGACGCCCTGGTGCACGTATTCGGCGCCCTCGATGATCGCCTCGCCGGCCTCGTAGACGCGCACGCCGTCGGGGTGGGTCGGGGCGTAGTGGGTGAGCGCGCCCTCCTTGACCACCGCGATCAGCTGGCCGGCGTGACAATGCTCGCCCGTGCCGGCGCCCGGCTGCAGCGTGATCTCGCGGAACGTCACCCCCACACCTTCCGCGCCGGGCGCGACGGCGACCTCCACCGCTTCGTCGATCTCTCCGGCGGCGACGTCGACCGCCGAAACGGCGGGGACGACGGATGCCTCGGGGGTCGCCTCCACCGACAGGGTCGGCGCGTCGACCGTGACCGAGGTGGCGGTTGCCTCGGCAGCGCAGCCTCCGAGCAGGAGGGTCAGGGCGGCGACGGTCGTCGCGAGGACAGCGTGGCGGAGCGAGGCGTGTCGGGTCACGTTTCGAACGTAGCGCCCCGCGCGCTCGCATCGTAGGGTGGGCCGGACGAAGGCGGACGGCGTGGGCGTGGGGCCCGGCGGCAACGGAAAGGATCGGGTCATGACTGACGCTGCGATGGTCAACGTGCGGCGCGGCCGCTTCGGGCGGAAAACGGGTCTCCTGGCGACGCTCGTCGTCGTGACGGGCCTGATCTTCGCCTCCGTGCTGCCCGCAGGCTCCGCCACGGCCGCCACCGCGACCGACACCGTCGACTGCGACTTCAGCTCGGGCACGTGCCTGGTGACCGGCGCGCCCGGCGAGGAACAGGTCGTCGCCGTCCCGAAGGGAACGAGCCGCATGACCGTCGTCCTCGTGGGCGGACGAGGTGCGGCAAGCTCCGACGGCATCCCCGGCGGACAGGGCGGCATGACGGTCGTGACCTTTCCCGTCAGCGAGGGCGACCTGCTGGGGATCGAGCTCGGCGGCGGCGGTAGCGGAGCGACTCCCGGCGTCGGCTTCAGCGACGGCGGACGCGGCGGCGGCGGGGACGCGGTGGTCGACGGCACGCCGACGGGCGGCGCGGGCGGGGGATCATCGGCGCTGTACGACGCCGGGTCATCCGCCCTCATCGCCGTCGCGGGCGGCGGAGGCGGTGGCGGCGGCTCGAGCGTCGGCTTGGCCGACGCGGGCGGCGCCGGCGGCGCAGGGGGTAGCCCGGCGAAGGACGGGTACACCGCCGCCGCCAGCGATGGCCCCGACGGCGCCCCCGGTGGCGGCGCGGGAGAGTCCGACACCAACGACGGCAAGGAGCGCAGCGCCCTCGGGCCGCTCCCGACGTCGGGCGGCGGAGGCGGCGGCTACTCCGCCGACGAACGCGGCGGAGGCGGCTCGGGAAGCGTCGGAGTCCCCGACGGCGACGAAGAGTATCCCGCGGCCGGTGGGGGCGCGGGTGGCACCTCGTACGCGAGCTCGGTGGCGACGACAGCCGCCTTCACCTCGTCAGGGCCGTGGAACGACAGCGGGAACGGCGTGGCGATCGTCATCCCGAACGGCGAAGCGACGGTCTTCGGATGCCACGGCTCTACCCAGGACCTCGACATCCCCGAGGGCGCGACGGGCGCCTTCGCGATCGCCGGCGGCGCAAGCGGCGAATCGACGGAGGACGAGGGTCAGGGCGGGAGCGGGGGCGTGGTGACCGGGCGATTCGACGCCTCCGCCGGCACCCAGCTGCAGATCGTGACCGGATGCGGCGGCGAGAACGGCGGGTACGGCTGGGCCTCAGGCGGTCGGGGCGGCGAGCGCGGTGCACTGTCCGACGATGGCGGAACCGGTGGCGGGTCGACAGCTGTTCTCATCACGGGCGAGGGCGAGCCCCGCGTCGGCGCCGGCGGTGGCGGCGGCGCGGGAGGCCCGATCTTCGACGCCATCTGCACGTGCCCGGGGGGCGCGGGCGGCAACGCCATCGACACCCTCGTTCCGGGCGGTATCGGGGACGCCGGCGCCGGCGGCGACGGTGGCGGCGATCTCGGTGGCAAGGGCGGGCCCGGCGGCTTCGCTGACGGGGCCGGCGGTGACAGCGGCGAGAACCACAGGGACGGCGCGGCGGGCGGTGGCGGCGGTGGTGGCATCCTGAACGGCGGAAGCTTCGGCCGCGCCGGCGGGTTCTCCTCGGCCGGAGGTGGCGGCGGCGCGGGCTCGTCGAACGTCGACAGCGCGACGACCCTCGTGTCGGCGGGGAACCTCGATCCCCGGTACGACACCGACGGGCTCGCGATCGTCATCCCCGTCTTCGGGATCGCCGACGACCTCGAGGAGTCCCCGACTCCGGTCCAGCCGGGCAGTCCGGGAGACGGCTCTGCGTCATCCGGGGACTCGGACGGCACAGCCCGGCTCGCCGACAGTGGCGGCGGAGGTGCCGCGCTCCTCGGCATCGGCGCTGCCGCGACGCTGATCACCGCGGGCATCGGCCTTCGGGTGCGACGGCGCGCCGCCGTGTCATCCTGATCTGATCCGGAGTCAGCGCTCGTCCTGGCTGACAGCAGCGCGCCCCGACCGCCCGCGCGAGCCACCGCGATCGCGTCGAGCCACCGCGGCGGGCACGCCGGCTCGACGCAGATGCGGTGGCTCGGCGAGGCGCGCGGTGGCGCCCCCGCTCGCGCGGGCACGTGGCGCGCGCGGTGCGCGCTAGAGCGCCAGGCGCTCCCGCACGACCTCGGCGAGCTGTTCGGCGTGCCGTCGCGCGGTCACCTCGTCGGCGGCCTCGACCATCACGCGCACGAGCTGTTCCGTGCCGCTCGGGCGCAGGAGCACGCGGCCCGAGTCGCCGAGTTCGGCGGCCACCGCGGCCACGGCCGCCTGCACGCCCTCGTCGTCCGCGGCGCGCGATCGGTCGACATCCTTCACGTTCACGAGGATCTGCGGGTAGACCGTCATAATCGACGCGAGCTCGGCGAGGGACTTCCCGGTCCGGGCCATCTCCGACACCAGCTGCAGGCCGGTGAGGAGACCGTCGCCGGTCGTGGCGAAACGGCTCATGATGACGTGGCCCGACTGCTCTCCGCCGAGCGAGTAGCCACCCTCGTTCATCGCCTCGAGCACGTACCGGTCGCCGACGGCGGTCTGCAGCACACGGATGCCGTGGTCGGCCATCGCGCGATGCAGGCCGAGGTTGCTCATCACGGTCGCCACGAGCGTGTCACGCGCGAGCGCGCCGCGCTGCTTCATCGCCACCGCGAGGATCGCCATGATCTGATCGCCGTCGATGACGTTGCCCTCGGCGTCGACGGCGAGGCAGCGGTCGGCGTCGCCGTCGTGCGCGATGCCGAGGTCGGCCCCGGCGTCGCGGACAGCCGCAGCGAGCTGTGACAGGTGCGTCGAGCCCACGCCGTCGTTGATGTTGAGTCCGTCGGGGTCGGCGCCGATGACGGTGACGCGGGCACCGGCGTCGCGGAACGTCTCGGGCGAGACCCCCGAAGCCGCGCCGTGCGCGCAGTCGAGCACGACGTGGATGCCGTCGAGGCGGTGCTCGAGCGAGCCCAGCAGGTGCACCACGTAGCGGTCCTCGGCGTCGGCGAACCGGCGGATGCGGCCGACGCCGGCGCCGGTGGGCTGGAGCTTGTCCCACTCCATCGCCGACTCGATGCGCTGCTCGACGATGTCGGGCAGCTTCACACCGCCGCGGGCGAAGATCTTGATGCCGTTGTCGGGCGCGGGGTTGTGCGACGCCGAGACCATCACACCGAAGTCGGCGTCGATGTCGGCGATGAGAAACGCCGCGGCGGGCGTGGGCAGCACACCGGCATCGAAGACGTCGACTCCGGATGACGCGAGCCCGGCCTGAACGGCCGCGGAGAGGAACTCTCCCGAGACGCGCGGGTCGCGGGCGACCACGGCGGAAAGGCGCTTGCCGGCGGCGCGACGCGCCTCGGCAGTGCGGCCCTGGCCCAGGACGACCGCGGTCGCCTGGGCCAGGGTGAGTGCGAGATCGGCGGTGAGGGGGCCGTTGGCCAGCCCCCGCACCCCGTCCGTGCCAAAGAGCGGCATACGGCGGGAGGTTTCCGCGATCAGCGCTTGGAGTACTGCGGAGCCTTGCGGGCCTTCTTCAGACCCGCCTTCTTGCGCTCGATGACGCGGGCGTCGCGCGAGAGGAAGCCGGCCTTCTTCAGGGTGGGGCGGTTGTTCTCGGCGTCGATCTCGTTGAGCGCACGAGCGATGCCGAGGCGCAGCGCGCCGGCCTGACCCGAGGGGCCACCACCCGAGATGCGGACGATGACGTCGTACGCACCGGTGAGGTTCAGCACCGTGAAGGGGTCGGTGATCAGCTGCTGGTGGAGCTTGTTCGGGAAGTAGTCCTCGAACGTGCGGCCGTTGACCGTGATGGTGCCCGAGCCCGGGATGAGGCGCACGCGGGCGATGGCCTGCTTGCGGCGGCCCACGGCCGAGCCGGGGACCGAGAGCACGGGGCGCTCGACGGCTGCGGCGTCGGTGTCGACCGGGGTCTCGGTCGAGAAGTTGGAGTCGGTGTCGATGGAGTCGGAGATCTTCGCCACGAGTCTGTCCTTAATGTGTGCGGCGCTTACTGGGCGACCTGGTCGAAGGTGTACGTCTTAGGCTGCTGCGCGGCGTGCGGGTGCTCGGCACCCGTGTACACCTTGAGCTTGGACAGCTGGGCACGGCCGAGGCTGTTCTTGGGGAGCATGCCGCGAACGGCCTTCTCCACCGCGCGGACCGGGTTCTTCTCGAGAAGCTCGGTGTAGGTGACGGCCTTCAGACCGCCCGGGTAACCCGAGTGACGGTAGGCCATCTTCTGCTCGCGCTTGTTGCCCGTGAGGGCGACCTTGTCGGCGTTGACGATGATGACGAAGTCACCGGAGTCGAGGTGGTTGGCGAAGCTCGCCTTGTGCTTGCCACGCAGGAGGGCGGCGGCGTGCGAGGCGAGGCGGCCGAGAACGACGTCGGTGGCGTCGATGACCAGCCAGTCGCGCTGGATCTCGCCAGCCTTGGGAGTGAAAGTACGCGTCACAGTAGTGCTGCTTTCTTGATCGAACGGAGTGGTTCGTGAATCCCGCTCCGGTGGTCGTTATCCCGGCGGATGCCGGGGGAAACAGGCCGGTGGAGGGCTCACGTTCGCGGTGCGCTGCCAGCAGACTTCGCACCAAAGGGTTAGCTTACGTCATCCGGATGCCACGGCCAAACCCGCCCTCCACGCCCACCCGCGAGGGTGCACTCCCCACCCGCGAGGGTGCACCCCAACACCCGCGAGGGTGCACTCGTCAGTTCTCGCTGCGCGCGAGGTGAACATGGTCGTCATCGGCCGGCTCCGCGGCGTCCGATTTCTCCACACCGTTCTCGGAGACCTCGCCGGCCGCGACGGGACGGCCGGTGAGCCGCGACGAGACGCGCCGGAGCCACGACGGCTCGCGGACGACGCCCCCCGAAGAGGATTCTTCGACCTCGAGGCCGTAGTACTCGCCGATCTGGTCGACGAATTGCGTGCGCGCTGCGCGCTCGTAGGCCCGCCGCTCGCGACTGAAGGCGACGACGGTCGACCAGCACATCATGAGCATCACGACGCTGAAGGGCAGCGCGATGATGATCGCCGCGGTCTGGAGGGCCTGCAGGCCTCCGGTCACGAGCAGCGCGCCTGCGAGGACGGCGGTGGTGAGGGTGAAGAACACCCGCACCCAGCGCTTCGGGTTGATGTCGCCGCCGGTGGCGATCATGCCCATGACGAGGGCTCCGGAGTCGGCCGAGGTGACGAAGAAGATCGTGATCAGCAGCAGCACACCCGCGGTGAGCACCGGGGTGCCGGGGAGGAACTGCAGCAGCTGGAACAGCGCGGTGTTGACATCGACCGAGCCGTCGGCCGCGGTGAGCGATCCCGGCTGAGTGAGTTCGAGGTAGATCGCCGACCCGCCGAGGACGGCGAACCACAGCAGCGTCACGAGCGTCGGCACGATGATGACGCCCATCACGAACTGACGCACGGTTCGGCCTCGCGAGATGCGGGCGATGAAGATGCCGACGAACGGCGCCCAGGCGATCCACCAGCCCCAGTAGAAGGAGGTCCAGCTGGCCTGCCACGACTCGCCCGCCTCGCCCTGGAAGGCGGTGACGTTGAACGACAGTCCGACGAAGTTCTGGATGTAGTTGCCGATCGACTGCACCCACTCGCGCAGCAGGAACTCGGTCTGCCCGAAGACGAGCAGATAGAGAACGAGGATGCCGGCGAGGATGAGGTTGAACGACGACAGCCACTTCATTCCCCGGGTGACGCCCGAGAGCACCGAGATGAGCACGAGCACCGAGATGACGCCGATGATGGCGAGCTGGATCGGCTCACTCGGTTCGACCAGGCCGGCGAAGTCGAGGCCGGCGGAGATCTGCAGCACACCGAGGCCGAGCGAGGTGGCGACGCCGAAGAGGGTGCCGACGAGGGCGATGGCGTCGATCGCGTTCCCCCAGCCGCCGCGCACCCGGTCGCCGAGAAGCGGCTCGAGGGCCCATCGGATGGAGATCGGGCGCTTGCGGCGGTGGATCGCGTAGGCGAGGCTCAGCCCGACGATCACATAGATCGACCAGGCCTGCACGCCCCAGTGGAGGTAGGTCTGGCTGAGGGCGGCCTGCGCGAGCTGTTCAGGGGTGCCAGTGACGCCGGGCCGGGGTGAGACGAAGTGGCTGAGGGGTTCGCTCACCCCGTAGAACACCAGCCCGATTCCCATCCCGGCGGCGAAGAGAAGCGAGAACCAGGCGCCGAGGGAGAACTCCGGCTCATCGTCGTCGCGACCGAGGCGGATGTCGCCGAACCGGCTGAATCCGAGAAAGAGCGCGAACGCGACGAAGAAGGCCGCGATCAGCACGTAGTACCAGTTGAAGGCGTTGACGATGCTCGTCTGGATGGCGCCGAACGACGCCTCCGCAAGATCGGGGGCGAGAAGCGCGAAGGCACTGAAGGCCAGGGCGATCGTTGCAGCGGGCCAGAAGACCCATCGTTCGATGGTCGAGCGCCGGGCGGGGTCGGCCGTCATGGCCTTTCGGGTGTCAGCCATCCGTCCAGGCTAGCCAGGGCGACACGCCGGCCGCCAGTTGAGCGGGTGCGCGGACGGTGGGCGGACGGCGGGTGGGCGGAGGCCGGGCCGAGCCGCGAAGCGAATACGAGGTCGCTCAGCGCGTCACCGAAATCGCTCACACAACAGACCGAACCATTCGCGGGGTTCGTGGACACTACTGATCATGGGCGATGAAGACGGCGATGACTGGATGCGTGTGCTCGCTGGGGACGCGGACGCGCTGCGTCCTCTCCTCGCGCGCCACGGCCCGCGGCTCTTCCGGCACGCATCGCGCTTCCTGAGCACACGCGAAGACGCGAAGGACGCCGTCACGATCGCCTTCTTCGAGTTGTGGCGGCACCGCCGGACCGTGCGCCTCGTCGACGGATCCCCGCTTCCGTGGCTTGTGAATGCCGTCACGAACTCGGCTCGCAACCTCGAGCGCTCGGCGCGCCGGTACCGCACGCTGCTCGACCGGGCCGAGCCGCGGCGCGACACCATCGACCCGATCGAGACCATCGATCAGACCGGCGCCCTCGCGGCTCTCGACCGGCTTACGGCGCGCGAGCGCAGCGTCATGGTCCTGACCGTCCTCGCCGGATTCACCGAGCGCGAGGCGGCCACGGCCCTGGGCGTTCCGGTCGGCACCGTCAAATCCCGACTCGCCCGAGCGAAAACACGGCTCCGCGGCGAACTCGCCCACCTGCAGGAGGCCTGAGATGGCGAACGACGACACACTCCGCCCCGACGAACTTCGGGACATGTCCAACCGCGTCATCGGTGGCGCAGAGCGGCTCTCGGCAGCGCGCGCACGACGCGGCCGGATCGGTGCCGTCACGATCGGGGTCGTTCTGGTCGCGGGAGTCACGGCGGTCGCCCTCAGCTCCCAGTTCTGGAGAGCCCCCGAGGTCGCGGCTCCCAGCCCAACCGCCTCGGCCACGTCGTCCCCCACACGCACGCCGACGCCCCCGCCCACTCCGACGCCCACCTCCACTCCCACCCTCACCCCCACCCAAACACCGAGCCCCATACCGACTCCGAGCCAGACCGAGACCGAACCCCCCTCGCCGCCTTACGCGCCTGCGGATGCGCAGGCGGAGCTGGATGCCATCGGTCCGGATGCCGCGGGCGACGACCCGGCCCGCAACAGTGAGCGGTCCGCCCGGACCGATGCGCTCGCCGCATACGCAGCGTGGCAGCTCGGCACGAAGGTGGCGCTCATCCGGCCGACGTACGTCGGCTTGCCGGACGACCAGTCCGACTCGCCGAACAGCGTGCTGTGGTGGGTCGTGACCAGTGAGCCCACCGGGCTGCCCCACTCGTACGTCCACACCGTCGACGGGATGGAGTGGACGGGGTGGGGTCAAGGCGATCGCGATCTCGCCGCCCTCCAGGCGCGGCTGTCCGCGTTCTTGGCGAGCGAGTACCCCGGCGAGTCGTGGGTCGTGCTCACCCAGGGCCAGTGACTCGGGAATCGCGCTCCACCCCCACTGCGACCGCTGATCCCGCCTTACCCGGCGACCACCAGGTGCTCGCCGTCGGCGGGCAGCTCTGCCGATCCATCGACGGCGAACGCCATGGGCACACCCTGCCCCGTCCACGCCGACGCACGGTCCATGAGCTGAGCGTGCACGTGCGGCTCGCTGGTGTTTCCGGAATTGCCGCACCGGGCGATCACGTCGCCCGCGCGCACCCGGTCGCCCACCTTCACGGCGACCGATCCGCGCTGCAGATGCGCGACGACCGCGCACACGCCACCTTCGCCGCGGATGACGACGTGGTTGCCGAGGATGAAGCGCGCACCGCCGAGTTCTCGCAGCATCCCCTCGACCATCATGTAGACGAAGGCGAGCAGGCTCGATCGAGACCGGTGGTCGCGCATGCCGTCGACGCGCCGCACCACGGTGCCGTCGATCATCGCGAACACCGGCGCACCGAATGCGGGGTAGTCCTCAGGCGGGCGCATGGCAGGTCCCTCGCCGAAGGCGGGGCGTGCACCGTCGGTCGGCTCGCTCACCAGGTCGATCGCGTACGCCTGCCCCCACGCGCGAACGCCATGGCTCGGCACTTTGGTGGCGGGGCTGTTGACCGCCAGCCAACGTCCGCGGACGGGCGGGGCCAACGTCATCCGCTCCCGTTCGGGAAGAAGACGCGGCGCCAGCACCGAGAGGAGGACGCACAGCACCGCGACGACCACCGCCGGGAGCGCGAGCACCCCCAGCGCCGCGACGACGGCACGCACCGCCGGCGCCTCGACGTCGCGGAAGAGCGCGGCCGACAGTGCCAGGAGGACGAGCACTGCGGCGGCCGGATAGTAGAGGACGCCCCGAACGCGATAGAGGGCGAGGATGACGCGGGTCACCGCTCCGCCCCCGCGATGACGGCGAGGAGAGGCACGACACGTGTGGCCGGCACCTCGTAGCTGCCGCGGCCGCTCTGACGCACCCAGCCGGTCGCGACGAGCTGGCGGAGGTGGTGGTGGAGCTGGCCGGTGGTCCCGAGATCGTCGAGGGTGGCGAGGTCGGCCGTGGTGTGACGGCCGGCGAGGATCTGCCGCAGCAGTTCGAGGCGGACCGGATGCCCCAGCGCGGCGAGCGTGGCGGCGTGGGCGGACCACTCCGCAGCGAGGAGCCCCTCGGCGCCGAAACCCTGCTGCCAGACCACGTCGCCGCCGCCGCCGGGCAGGCGGACCGAACCGACGAGCATCACCGCACCGTCGGTGGTGCTCGGGTGGTCGGCGAGGCGGGCCTGAAGTCCATGGAGGGCCCAGAAGGTCTCGGGGTCGAGGCCGGGGCCGGGGCCGGGGGCCTGGGCGTCGCCGGGCGCGGGGGCCGGGGCGGCCGGGGCGCCGGGCGCCGCGGGGGCGGCTTCGGCTTCTAGAGCGGTGAGGCGAGCGGCGAGCGCAGCGACCTCCTGGCGCAGATCATCGAGCGCGGTCGCATCCATTCTTCAATACTACGTACTTACGTAGTATTCATCACCGTCTGTCGGAGACGAACGGCAGTGACGCGTCGATGATCCGCTGGAGAAGGGAGACCGCCGTCGACCGACGGGCGACGCCGGCGGGTCCGGTCGCGGCGGTGAGCGCGTCGGCGTAGGCCCCGACGGCCAGGTCGGCATCGGCCGACCGCGCCGAGGAGGAACTGTCGCCGATGGGGGTCGCGACGAGATCGGCGCACCGGCGGATCGCGACGGCGAGCGCGCCACGCGCCTCGAGTCCGACCGCGGCATCCTTCTCGCGGTCGAGCGCGGAGAGGACATCGGCGAGGTCGCGGCTGTAGAACGCGATGCGCTCGAGCGCGCGCATCCGCTGCAGATTCTCGCGCTGCTCGGCGCGGTGCCGGCGACCCCGCGGGTTGCCGCGCAGGCTCTCGTCGGCCTCGCGCACCTCCTCATGGACGTCGGCGATGACGGCGTCGAGGCCGGCGTCGGGCTCGGACACCTCGGCCGCGTCGATGTTCCCCTCGGCCACACGGTCTGCGAGCACGCGCAGGAGCTGGGCGATCTCGTCGCGCAGCTCCGACAGTCGTCCGCTCGCGGTGTCGAGGTAGACCGGCGGCACGATCAAGACGTTGATGACCACCCCGACGAGCACCCCGAAGCCCACCGTCAGCAGGTATGACACCGAGAAGTCGTCGGCCTGCGAACCGCTCAGCAGCAGCACGAACAGCGCCGCGATCGCCACCCACTCCCGGCCGACACCCAGCGCACGGATGCCGCCGATGATCACCCCGATCGCGATGACGAGGGCGAGCGTCAGCACGGCGGGAAGCCCTGCGAACAGGGCCACGATGCCGAGGAGACCGAGGCCGATGCCGACGGCGAGTCCGAGCAGTGCCTGCGCACCTGACCTCGCAGACGCTGCGACCGTCGGATACATGCTCACCAGCACGCCCAGCGGCGCGTAGTAGGAGTACTGGTCCTCGGTCGGCAGCAGGGGCGCGAGCACCCACGCCAGCGCACAGCCGATCGCCGTCTTGGCGGCCATGAGGAGCCGCGGGGGTGCGGTCATCTCCCGCCACCAGTGCGCGGAGACCTCCGAGACGCGTTGTGCCATGGGGTGCCTCATTCCGGGGGGCGAGGGGGGCATCACTGCTCGCGACTGTAGGCGAGCGCCGGGCCTCACTCAACGGCGTCCCCGACCCGGCCGGGGGCGGTTACTCTCGCGACCCGCCCCCACCGAGCTCAGCGCGGGGCAGCGCGGCTATGCGTCTCGCTCGACGGCGAGCCAGAGCTCGGCACGGCCGGAGTCGCCGTCATCCGACCGCTCATGCACCGCGAGGATCTCGGGTGCTGCGACCGTCCGATACGGATGCGAGGGGAACCAGTCGCCGTAGGCGTCGGCCCACACCTGCTGGAGCGCATCGAAGAAGCCGGTCTCGGCCGCCACGTCGAACACCACCCACGTCTGTGCGGGCACCTCGAGCGTGTCGAACGACTCCGGGATGTCGCCTGCCGGCCGCCGGGTCGCGACCCCGTAGACGTAGTGGAACTCGCTGCCGTCCGCGCGATCCGGCGCGAAGTCGGTGGACACCGAGAAGGGTCCCGCCGGGTCATCCATGTCACTGATCGCGGCCAGCTGATCGGCGATCGTCGGCGGCAACGAGCGGTGGAACGCGATCATGTCGGGGTTCGGCCCGCGGTACACCAGCGGAATCCTGGCGCCGGGCCCGGCGATGCGGAACGGTTCGAGGTCGACGATGCGGTGGCGCATGGGGGAGCTCCCTTCGATGGTGAGACGCAGCCGCAGACGAGGCTGAGCCGTGAGGATGGCGCCGGGACGGCGGGCCTGCTCAGGCGTGAGCCCGTGCACGGCGACGAACGCGCGGCGGAACGCATCGGCGGAGCCGTACCCGAAACGTAGGGCGACGTCGATGAGGGGCTTGCCCTCGAGCACGTCGGCGGCGGCGACGCTCATCCGACGTCGCCGGACGTATTCCGACAGCGGCATCCCGGCGAGCACCGAGAACACGCGGCGGAAGTGGTACTCCGACGTGACGGCCGCGCGGGCGAGCGCGGCGACGTCGATCTGCGTTTCGAGGTTCTCCTCGATGAGGTCGATCGCGTCGTTCCACCGTTCGAGCATCGCGTTCCTTCCCGTGTCATCCTGCCGACCGGATGGCCGACGTGTCGATGCTAGGAAGGGCGGGCGGCGTCACGCCCGACAATCGATGCCCGGGTCGGTCGGCGCGCGCGAGGGTGCACGCGCAGCCCGCCAGGGTGCACGCGCAGCCCGCGAGGGTGCACGCGCAGCCCGCGAGGGTGCACGCACCACGCCCGAGGGTGCACGCGTTGCCCGCAGGTGCGCACCACCGGCGGGCACGGAGGACACCCTCGCGGGGAGGGAGCGCACCCTCGCGGGGAGGGAGCGCACCCTCGCGGCCGGGGAGTGCACCCTCGTGAGGAGCGAGCGCACCCTCGCGGCCGGGGCCTCGCGGCCGGGGCGGGGCGCTAGGCGCGCGGGCCGGCGACCAGCCGGTCGCCGGACCACGCCACCGGCAGCGGGTCGATCACTCCCCCGACGAACCGCCCCTCGGCGTCGGCGTTGCGGAACGCGAACAGCAGCCATTGCCCGTCCGAGCGCCGCCGCAGGAGCCGTCCCACGTACAGCCGCTCGTCGGTCACCGGGTAGGCCGCGTCGACGTCGAACGGCCCGAGCACGCTGTCGGCGTTGATCGCCCACGTTCCTCCGCCTCCGGGCTCCCCCGCCCGCGACGGCATCGCGTGCTCACTTCCGCACGAGAAGATCAGCACCGGGCGGCCGTCGATGACCTCGACCTGCGTGACCTCGAGCTGCCCGAACCCGTGCTCGCTCGGCGCGCTCAGCGCCGGGCGCAGCTCCCACGAGCGCAGGTCGCGCGACCAGGCGTGCCCGATCACCCCGCGCCCGAACGCGGGCCCCTCGGGCGCACGCGCCGTGACGTACATGTGCCACCCGTTCCCGTCGGGATCGGGGAACACCCACGGGTCGCGGAACGCTTCGTCGTGCCAGTCGCCCGAGTCGAGCGTCTCGTACCAGGGCGCCTCGGCCGACGCCACCGGCCCGGGCGCCCTGGTCCAGGTCAGGAGGTCGGGCGAGGTCGCGTATCCGATCCGCTGCACGTTCTTGCCGCCGGCATCCAGCGACGCCCCCGTATAGAAGAGGTACCAGGTGCCGTCCGGGTGCCGCACCACCGAGCCGGTCCACGTCGCCAGGTCGTCGAACGCCGGCGCGTCGGAGTGCACGAGCGCGTCGGCCACCTGGGTCCACGACTGCAGGTCGGTCGAGACCGCGTGCCCGATCGCCGCCCGGTAGTGCCGCGCGTCGGGGTCGCCGAGCGCACGTGAGGCGTAGAGGAAGAACAGGTGGTACTGCTCTCCGTCGTCGGCGAACCAGAAATCCCACACCCAGGAACCGGGCAGATCGAACACAGCAGACCTTTCAGAGACATCGAGAGAGACGTCGAGAGAGACGTCGGGCGAACCGGTGACAGCGCCCCGCATCATCCCTTCACCCCGCTCGCGGCGATCGACGAGACGAACGCCCGCTGGAACACCAGGAAGACGATCAGCACGGGCAGGGTGATGAGCGAGGTGTAGGCCATGACCTCACCCCAGGCGGTGTTGAGCTGGAAGAAGTACTGCATGCCGACCATCACCGGCCGCAGCTCCTCGCGCTGCACGACCATGAGGGGCCAGAGGTACTGGTTCCACGCCGGCAGGAAGGTGAGGATCGCCACCGTGGCGAATGCCGGGCCCGAGAGGGGCACGATGATCCGCCGGTAGATGGTGAACCAGCCGGCTCCGTCGATGCGCGCCGCCTCGTCGAGCGACTTGGGGATCGTGGAGAAGTACTGCGTGAACAGGAAGATCGAGAAGGCGTTGGCGATGAAGGGCACGATCTGCACCTCGTAGGTGTTGAGCCATCCGAAGTCGTACTTCAGCACCCCGCCTTCGATCACGAGCGTCGGCAGCTGCGCGACCCAGTAGACCATCGGCACCGCGATCGTCTCGAAGGGCACGATGAGGGTGGCGATGATGATCGCGAGCACGACGAATCGGCCCCGCCACGCCAGGCGCGACAGCGCGAAACCGGCCATCGAGTTGACGATCAGCCCGAGACCCACCGTCAAGACGGTGACGAGCACCGAGTTGAACAGGAACTGCGCGACGGGCACCCGGTCGAACACCCCGAAGTAGTTGTCGAGGCTGATGTCGCCGACCGGCAGGAAGGCCATGGGCGAGTCGATGTCCTGCAGGATCTGGGCGTCGGGCTTCAGGCTCGAGACGAACATGAACACCAGCGGGAAGAGGAAGATCACCGCGAACACCGACATGGCGGCGTAGAGGAAGATCTTCCCGGTGCGCCGGCGCCGCTTCTCGCTGGCGTCGGTGGCGATCCGAGCGGATGCCGCGGCGCGGCCCTCGGGCCCAGTGCGCGGGCGGCTGCGGGTGTCGGTCATGTCAATCCTTCTCCCTCGTCAGGCGCCGCTGGATGAGGGCGATGATGAGTACCGCGACGAAGAAGATCAGCGAGATGGCGGCGGCGTAGCCGATCTCCTGCTGCTCGTATCCCTTGCGCACGGCGTAGTAGACGATCGTGGACGTGCTGTTCACCGGCCCGCCCTGGGTCATCACGTCGATCTGGACGAAGAGTCCGAGCGCGGCGATGGTGATGGTGACGAGGACGAACACCATCGTGGGGCGAAGGCCCGGCCAGGTGACGCTGACGAACTGGCGCCAGGGGCCGGCGCCATCCATCTTGGCCGCCTCGTAGAGCTCTGCGGGGATGGTCTGCAGCCCCGCGAGCCAGATGATCATGTGGAACCCGACGGCCTGCCAGATCGACAGCACGATGATCGCGCCGAGCGCGGTCTGCGGATTGTTCAGCCAGTCCATGCCCGACCACGCCCCGAAGGTGATCGTGTCGATCATCGAGTTGATGAGGCCGTTCGGCTGGTAGAGGAAGCGCCACAGGATCGAGACCACGACGATCGAGGTCACGACCGGGATGAAGAAGATCACCCGGAAGGCGGTGACCCCTCGCATCCGTCTGTTGACCAGGACCGCCAGCAGGAGGCCGAGGCCTGCCTGCACCGGCACCACGACGAGGGCGAAGAGGAAGGTGTTCCAGACCGACTGCACGAAGACGCCGTCGGCGGTGAAGGCGCGGACGAAGTTGTCGAGCCCGACGAAGCGCGGCGGGTTCGGTGAGATGAGACGGGCGTTGGTGAACGAGAGGGTGAAGGCGAGGATGACGGGGATGATGAGGAACAGCACCAGCAGGATGCCGGCGGGTGCCATCATCGCCAGGCCCGCCCAGGTCTCTCGACCCTTCGTGGTGCGGAAGCGGCGGGTCGCGCGCTGAGGTGTCTCGGCCGCGACCGTCGGAGGCGTGACAGTCATGAGAAGTCTTTCCCGAATCGTGCGGGCGGGAAGCGGCGGCTCCCCGCCCGCACGGTCAGTGATCAGAAGCCGTAGCCGTCGTTGGATTCGATGTTGGCGTCGATCTCCTGCACGGCCCGGTCGAGGGTCTCCTGCACGTCGGCGCCGTTCATGATGTCTTTCGCCGCGGTCTCGAACGTGGTGGAGATCACCGCGTAGGCCGGGGTCTCGGGGCGGAGCACCGCGAACTGCTGCGACAGCTCGACGAAGGGACGCAGCACGCCGTCGGGGCCGAAGTACTCGGACGTCTCGGCGGCGCCCTCGGTCGCGGGGATCACGATCTGCTTGTCGGCGAACTCGGTGATGTACTCGTCCTGGAAGCTGAACTCCAGGTACTCGCGGGCACCCTCGACCTCCTCGCAGGTGGACGAGATCGCCCACTGCCACGAGCCGCCGCCGATGACCGGGCCGTTGCCGAGGTCGGGCGGGGGCAGGATGACGAGGTCATCGCCGATCGCCTCGACCGAGGCCAGGGCGTTCCAGACGCCGGTGTAGCTGAGCGCGACCTCGTCGTCGACGAACTCCTGGTTGCCGATCGTGCCGCTGTTGCTGGCGAGACCATCCGCGAAGAGGCCCTGGAACCACTCGCCCCAGGCGACGGCTTCCGGTCCGTTGAGCGCACCGTCGGCGCTCAGCATCGTGTCGCGGTCGATGAGGTCGCCGCCGAAGCTCTGCAGGAGCGGCGAGTACGCGTACGGCCACCACTCGCCGGTGTCCTCCGCGCCGATGTCGATGGGCGTCTCGTAGCCGGCATCCTTCAGAGTCTGGAGGGCGGCGTTGAACTCGTCCGCCGTCCAGGGCTCGTCGACCGTCGGGATGCGGATGCCGTTCTCGGTGAGCACCGACTCGCGGGCGAAGATCGACAGCGCGGCATCCCAGTACCCGGCGGAGTAGATCTCGTCGTTCCACACTCCCACCGCGGTCGGCAGGAGCGAGTCGGTGATCTCGGTGGAGATCCCGAGCGGCTGGATGTACTCCGCCCAGGCCCAGTTGGGCATGATCGGGCCGTCGAGATCGAGAAGGCAGGGAAGATCTCCGGATGCCGCGGCGGCGACGATCGCGTCGTTGTAGGCGCCCTGCGGGAAGGACTCTTCGACGACCTCGTACTGGTCCTGCGACGCGTTGAAGTCGGAGATGATCCGTTCGTAGACCTCGAGCTCGGCGGGGTTGCCGGCGGAGTGGGTCCACATCGTGATCTGGGTGCGACCGTCTTCGGTGGTGGTGCTGCCCTGGCCGGCCTGCCCGCAGCCGGTGAGGGCGAGGGCTCCAATGGCGCCGGCCGCAACAAAAGCCGGGACTGTTCTGCGCATCTGTGATTTCCTGTTCTGGTGGTCGACCGCTACGTCGACCACCGATCGGGGACCGCTTCGGCGGTCGTTCGGTATCTCAAGTGGTCCGCCGTCGGCTCTGTTTGGCGACGTGCGCCGGCGGCGGGCCCACGGACTCCCGTCGGATGACGGGACATTCCATGCGGTGCGTGGCGTCGGTGTTCCCATCCGCGCGGACGCCGAGCGCGACCTCCATCGCCCAGCGACCCATTTCGTAGTGGGGCAGGGCGACGGTGGTGAGGGGTGGGTCTTGTTCCGCGGCGACCAGCAGCTGGTCGTCGTAGCCCACGACCGAGAGGTCGTCGGGGATGCGGAGACCGCGGCGGTGCGCGGCGTTGTAGACGCCGACGGCCATGCGGTCGTTGAAGGAGAAGATGCCGGTCGGCCGTTGGTCGGCAGGCAGGTCGAGGAGACGTTCGGCGGCGAGCCGAGCCCCGTGCGCCGTCGACTCGCCACCGCGGATGTGCAGGGCCGGGTCGATGGGGATGCCTGCGTCGGTCAGCGCCTGGTGGTACCCCTCGAGGCGGAGGAACGAGGCGATCGGGCCGTCGGAGGTGTCGAGGAACGCGATCCGGCGATGACCGGCCTCGATGAGCACGCGGGTCGCGGCGTAGCCGCCCTCCCGGTCGGCGGGGACGACGCTCGGGAAGCCGCCGTTCACGGGACGGCAGTCGAGGAACACCGATCCGGCCGGCAGCGACTCGGGCACCTCGACCACGCGGTGCCACATGCAGGCGTAGATCATCGCGTCGACCTGCTGGGCGCGCAGCGCCGAGATCGCGTCGCGCTCGACCCCCTCGTCGCCGCCGGTGTCGACGAAGATCACGAGGTGGCCGTTCTCGCGGGCGGCGTCCTGCGCACCGGCGAGCATGCGGCCGGCGAAGGGCGTCGTGGCGATCTGGTCGGAGATGAGGCCGACCGTGCGGGTCTGGCGCGTGCGGAGGCTGCGCGCCACCGAGCTCGGCGCGTAGCCGACGGCGACGGCGGCCTCTCGTACGCGCTGGCGGGTGGTCTCGGAGATGCGGGACTCGACGTCGTTCATCACCAGAGACACCGTCGTCACCGACACGCCCGCGGCTGCGGCGACATCGGAGATGCGGGGCCGGCTCATGTCACTCCATCGTGTGAGGCTTCGGTCGAGGTGATAAATCGATTTATCAGATTATGCACCGCGCTCGCGCGCGTCGTCAACCCTTTTTCGCGAGGGTGCGCTCCCTGCCGGCGAGGGTGCGCTCCCTGCCGGCGAGGGTGCACTCCTGCGCGGGGAATGAGTGCACCCTCGCGGGGAAGGAGTGCACCCTCGCGTTCTCTGTGGGCGGGCGGGCGGGTGGTATATCGGAATCCCGGATGCCGCGGGCCGCCGAACCCCTATGCCCGAAACGTCGCGCCCCGAAACCCGAAGGTTCCCTCTCTTGCGCGACCGGCAGGCATACAGTCACCTCAGGAGGTCCCCCGCCTCTTGCGTGCGACGCGCCCCCAGGCCTTCGTGTCGCCGCAGCCCGTCCGCCCCGTCGGGCACCCGCCGATGAATCCGAGAGGGATCCATGTCGACGCTCGCCACGCACACCGTCAGGTGGATCGATGGCGCCGCGACGCCCTCCGGCAGGCCCGGTCGTCGCAGCCTTCCCCCGCTGCCGGCCGTTTAGGCGCAGGCGCCGGGACTGCGACGCCCCCCGCCCTCGGTCCCGGCGCCTGCTCTTCTCGTCACTCTCCCGTCGCGCTGCGCTCCGCCGCGCCGCGCCCCGCGCGTCACGACGGTCGCAGAACTGCCCGAGCGTCGCAGAATGCGGGCGACTCGCTGCAACACTCGTGACATCCCGCAACGCCGGCGACCTCACCTCGCGCTGGTGATCGCTCATGCCGTGCCGTTGCGCGCCCGCGACCCGTCACAAAACGTCGCCGACCGGCCGCGCAGGCAGCATCCTCTGACGGGTCGTGGTGCCGGTGGGAACCTCGACCGGTACCACGGGAGGACCCGGCGCGGCACGGTTCATGCTGAGGGCGGATGTGGCGGGGCAGCCCCATCCGTAGCGTGAGGTCCATGATCAGTGCAGAAGGCCTCACGAAGAGGTACGGCGCCAAGACCGCCGTCGACACCATAGATTTCACCGTGAACTCCGGCCAGGTGACGGGGTTCCTCGGCCCGAACGGCGCGGGCAAGTCCACCACGATGCGCATGATCGTCGGGCTCGATCGCCCGACCGCGGGATCCGTGTCGGTCAACGGCCGTGCGTACGCGGCCCACCGTGCCCCGCTCCGCGAAGTCGGCGCGCTCCTCGACGCCAAAGCCGTGCACACCGGCCGTACGGCCGAGAATCACCTCCTCGCCATGGCCGCCACCCACCGGATCGGCAAGAAGCGCGTCCGCGAGGTGATCGAGCTGACGGGCCTGGAGTCGGTCGCACGCCGACGCGTCGGAGGCTTCTCCCTCGGCATGGGTCAGCGTCTCGGCATCGCGGCGGCCCTTCTCGGAGACCCCGCGACGATCATCCTCGACGAACCGGTCAACGGCCTCGACCCCGAGGGCGTCCTGTGGGTGCGGCAGCTCGTGAAGCACCTCGCCGCCGAAGGACGCACGGTGTTCCTCTCGTCTCACCTGATGAGCGAGATGGCGCTGACCGCCGACCACCTCATCGTGCTCGGCAAGGGCCGGATCATCGCCGACGCCCCGGTCGCCGACATCATCGCCGGCGGCACAGGCCCGCGGCTGCGGGTCCGCTCGCCGCAGGCGAGCATGCTCGCCGAGCTCGTCGCCGCTCCCGACGTCACGATCACCCGTTCGGCGTCGGATCTGCTCGAGATCACCGGGGTGGATGCGCCGGTCGTCGGCGATCTCGCCGCCAAGCACGGCGTCGCCATCCACGAACTGACCCCCCTCAACGCCTCACTGGAAGAGGCATACATGGACCTCACCGCGGACGCGGTGGAATATCGAACGGAGGCGGTCCGATGACCACCGCGACCATGTCGCCTACCCCCGCCGACACCCTCGCCGACGCGCGCCTGACCTTCCCCGGCACGGTCCGCTCGGAGTGGATCAAACTTCGCACCGTGCGGTCGACCATCTGGTCGTACGCACTCCTCGTCGCGATCTCGGTCGGACTCGCCGCCCTCGTTGCGTTCGCAATCACGAACATCCCGGAGGGTGTCGCCGGCGAAGCGCCCGGCGCGCAGCCGATCCAGACCGTCGTGCAGGCCTCCGTCGCCGGCGTCACCTTCGGCCAGCTCATCGCGGGCATCCTCGGCGTCCTGGTGATCAGCGGCGAGTACACCACCGGCATGGTCCGCTCGACGTTCCTGGCGGTGCCGGGGCGCATCTCGGCTCTCGCGGCGAAGGGAATCGTGCTCTTCTCGGCGACGTTCATCGTCGGCCTGATCGCGAACGTCGCCGCGTACCTCGTCGCGTCGCTGATGCTGTCGCAGGAAGACATCGCCGCGCCGATCACCGACCCGGGCGTCTTCTGGCCGCTCCTGGGCGCCGCCCTCTACCTCGCGATGGTCTCGCTGTTCGCCCTCACGGTCGGTGCGCTCGTCCGCAGCAGCGCAGGCGGGATCGCCGTTGTGGTCGGCGTCCTGCTGATCCTCCCCACCATCCTCGGCCTCGTCCCCGCGGAGTGGGCGCGTGACGCCGTTCCGTACCTTCTGTCCAGCGCCGGCGCCGGCATCTACAGCTCCGCCACCCTGACACCCGAGGGTGACGCGCTGGGAATGTGGGTGAACCTGCTGGTCACAGGCCTGTGGGTGGCGGTCCCCGCCGCCGCGGCGGCCGTCATGCTGCGCACCCGCGACGCGTAACGTCGACGGTATGACCGCTGCTCGGCTCTCCCCCGATCGCCCGGTGACGGCGGTCGGGGGAGAGCTGCGCCTGCCGCGGCCGCCGGGAGTGATCCGGCGGTTCTGGGCGAGGCATCCGTTGCTCGTCGACATCCTGGTCGCCGCGGCGTACTTCCTCCCGGTCCTCTCGGCACTCACTCTGGCCGCCCCCATCGACCCGATGCCGCTGTGGGTGAGTATCACCGGCGTCCTCCTGGTCTCGGTGACGGCGGTCATCATGGTGGTGTTCCGCCGACGCAGGCCCTGGGTGCTGGTCGGTGCCGGCTGGATGACGACCCTCGTGGTCTACCCCCTCGAGTCTGTCAACGTGCTCGCGATCGCCATCGGCCTGTATGCGCTCGCCGTGTATCGATCGACCCGGTCCGCATGGATCGGGTTCGCCGGCTCGGCGGCGGTCGGTACGGCGGCGGCGGCGGTCGTCTCCTTCGTCGAACCGAGCCCGTTCATCGCACCGTCGACGCTCTTCCTCCTCGCGCTGGCCCAGGCGGTGGCCACCCCGCTCATCGGAACCCTGATCGGCATCAACGTCGGCAACCGTCGCCGCTACGTCGGGGCCCTCATCGCCCGCGTGGAAGATCTGGCCCGTGAACGTGACCGGCAGGCGCAGCTCGCGACCGCGCTCGAGCGGTCGCGGATCGCCCGCGAGATGCACGACATCGTCTCGCACAGCCTGACTGTGATGGTCACCCTCGCCGACGGCAGCGCCGCGACGTCCGCCCGCGACCCCGGCCGCGCGGCCGAGGGGATGCGACTGGTGGCAGACACCGGACGCGATGCGCTCGTGGAGATGCGGCGGATGCTGGGGGTGCTCGCCGACCCCGACACGACAGCCGCCGACGCGAGGGCGCCGCAGCCGGGAACCGCGGCCCTCCCTGAGCTGCTCGAAAGCTTCCGCGCCGCGGGGCTGCCGGTCACACTGACGACGGCGGGGGCGGGTGTCACGGATCCGAACCTGCAACTGACCGTCTACCGGATCGTGCAGGAGGCGCTGACCAATGCGTTGCGCCACGCCCCGTCCGCCCGACGGGTGGACGTGACGATCGAGCGGGTCGATGGGGACCTGAGGGTCGAGGTGGTCGATGACGGGGTGGGGTCTCAGCGCTCGCTTGTCGACGCCCGCCACAGCGGCGCTGACGGTCACGGCCTGATCGGTATGCGGGAACGGGTGGCGCTGTACGGCGGCACCTTCGAGGCGGGGCCGCGCGGGATCAACGGGTGGCGGGTCCGCGCCGTGTTGCCGGCGCCAGAGCGGCCCGACGGAGAGCGAGAGTGAGCGAAACGAGGAGCAGCACGATGTCCGACATCGCGGGCAGTCGAATCCGGATGGCGATCGCCGACGATCAGGCGCTCGTGCGCGCGGGCCTGCGCATGGTGCTCGAGGCGGAGCCCGACATCGACGTCGTCGGCGAGGCCTCCGATGGGCATGAGGCGATCGAGCTGACCCGCGCGCGTCAGGTGGACGTCGTTCTGATGGATGTGCGGATGCCGCGGGTCGACGGCATCGCCGCGACCGCGTCGATCGTGGCCGGCCCGCACCCTCCGCGGGTGCTGATCCTCACCACCTTCGACCTCGACGAGCACGCTTTCGCCGCGATCCGCGCCGGGGCGAGCGGGTTCATGCTGAAAGACGCCCGCCCGGCAGACCTCCTCGCCGCGATCCGCGCGGTGCACGCCGGGGATGCCGCGCTCGCGCCTCGCATCACTCGCCGCATGCTCGAGTTGTTCGGCCGGGACGTGCCGGCGGAGCCGACGGAGCTGTCCGGCGAAGCGGCATCGTTGACGCCTCGCGAGCTCGAGGTGCTGACCGCCATCGGCGAAGGCCTCAGCAACGCCGAGATCGCGGAGCGGCAGTTCGTCGCCGAGTCGACGGTGAAGACCCACGTCGGTCGGCTGCTGACGAAGCTGAACGCCCGCGACCGCGTACACCTCGTCATCTACGCGTACGAGCACGGACTGCTGCGTCCGCAGGGTCGCCCGCGCGCCGACTGACACGTATCGCGCGGCCCCACGTGCCCGCGACCCGTCACAAAACGTCGCTCGCGCGCCGCACAGGCAGCATCCTTCGACGGGTCGCGGGCGCTGACCGCACATCAGGACAGGTCAGCTTCGCGGCCCGGCCACGACCCGTCAAAAAAAGTTGCTCACGCCGCGCGCGGATCGCATCTCTTGACGGGTCGCGGGCGCTGGCCGCGACCGGACCGCTGGGTCGACGGGTCGCGGGGGCGAAGCGCCCGCGTCAGGCCTTGACGAGCCGCGCGATCGCGTCCGACGCCTCTTTGAGCTTCAGCGCCGCCTCGTCGCCCCCGCGCGCCGCCGCGTCGACGACGCAGTGCTTGAGGTGATCGTCGAGCAGCCCCAGCGCGACGTTCTCGAGCGCCGAGCTCAGCGCCGAGATCTGGGTCAGGATGTCGATGCAGTACTGCTCCTCCTCGACCATCCGCTGGATTCCCCGCACCTGCCCCTCCACCCGCCGCAGGCGATTGAGGTAGCGCTGCTTGTCGCTGATGTATCCGTGGGGGCCGGCGTGCGTGTCATCCGTCCCGTGATCGTGCGCGACCGTCGTGTCCGTCATGATGTGATCCTCTCGGAACGATTCTCTTCAAAAGCAGGGATGCCGCCACGCAGCGCAGCCGCGCTGGCCTCGGGCCGCAGGTCGAGTCGGCGCAACAGCTGGGCGTTGAGCGCGACGACGATCGTCGACAACGACATCAGGATCGCACCGACCGACATCGGAAGCACGAACCCGATCGGCGCGAGCACGCCCGCGGCGAGCGGCACCGAGATGAGGTTGTAGCCGGCGGCCCACCACAGGTTCTGCTTCATCTTGCGGTAGCTCGCGCGCGAGAGCTGGATGACCGAGAGCACGGAGCGCGGGTCGTCACTGGCGAGGATGACGCCGGCCGACGCGATCGCGACATCCGTGCCCGCACCGATCGCGATGCCGACATCGGCCTGCGCGAGCGCGGGCGCGTCGTTCACGCCGTCGCCGACCATCGCGACCTTCCGGCCCTCGCGCTGCAGCTCCTGCACCTTGGCGCTCTTGTCTTCGGGACGGACGCCCGCGAACACCCGATCGATGCCGAGCTCGTCGGCGACCGAGCGGGCGACGGCCTCGGCGTCGCCGGTGATCATGACGACCTGCACGTCCAGCCGGTGCAGCGCATCGACGGTCTCGCGCGACTCGTTGCGCACGGCGTCGGCGAGGCGGAGCGCGCCGATCACGGCCCCGTCGGCGACGACGTGCAGGATGATCGCGCCGTCGGCGCGCCACTGGTCGGCGACGTCGAGCTCGGCGGCCTTCTCCTCGGCGAGGAGGTTCGGCCCGCCGACCCGCACGCGGGCGCCCTCCACGGTGGCGGTGACGCCGACCGCGGGCGAGGAGTCGAAGTCGGATGCCGCGGGCACCACGATCCCGCGATCGGAGGCGGCCTGCACGATGGCCTTCGCGAGCGGGTGCTCCGAGTCGGCCTCGGCCGCCGCGGCGAGCGCAAGCACACGGGTCCCGTCGTGACCGGCCGCGGGTTCGATCGCGGTGACGGCCGGGCGGCCCTCGGTGAGGGTGCCGGTCTTGTCGAACAGGACCGTGTCGACGGTGCGCATCTGCTCGAGGGCGAGGCGGTCCTTGACCAGCACGCCGCCGCGCGCGGCCCGCTCGGTCGCGATCGAGACGACGAGCGGAATCGCGAGGCCCAGCGCGTGGGGGCAGGCGATCACGAGCACGGTGATCGTGAGGATGACGCCCTCGTCGACGTTGCCGACGAGCGTCCAGACCAGCATCGTCAACGCGGCCGCGCCGAGCGCGAACCAGAACAGCAGGGCGGCGGCGCGGTCGGCGATGCGCTGCGCGCGTGACGAGGAGTTCTGCGCGTCGGTCACGAGCCGCTGAATGCCCGCGAGAGCGGTGTCGTCGCCGACGGCGGTGATCTCGACGCGGATGCCGGAGTCGGTCGCGACCGTGCCCGCGACGACCGCGGCGCCGGCCTCGCGGCGCACGGGCTTCGACTCGCCCGTGATCATCGACTCGTCGATGCTCGCCGAGCCCGCGACGACGCGACCGTCGGCGGGGACGCGTCCGCCGGGTCGCACGACGACGATGTCGCCGATACGCAGGTCGCTCGGCGCGACGGTCACGGTCTGGTCGCCCTCGACGCGCTCCGCCTCGTCGGGGAGCAGCGCGGCGAGCGAGTCGAGCGCGGAGGTGGTCTGCGCGAGCGAGCGCATCTCGATCCAGTGGCCGAGCAGCATGATCACGATGAGGAGCGCGAGCTCCCACCAGAAGTCGAGTTCGTGATCGAGGATGCCGAGGCTCGACCCCCAGGATGCGACGAACGCGACCGTGATCGCCAGGGCGATGAGGAGCATCATTCCGGGCGTGCGCGAGCGCAGCTCGCTGACCGCGCCGGTGAGGAAGGGGCGGCCGCCCCACACGTACATGACCGTGCCGAGGACGGGCGAGATCCAGGGGACCCAGGGCTGATCGGGCAGGGAGTAGCCGAGGAGCATGGCGAACATGCCCGAGAAGGCGATGACGGGCGCGGCCAGGATCAGGTTCCACCAGAACAGGCGCCGGAACTGCCCGACGTGGTCGCCGTGCCCCGCGTGCCCCCCGTGCCCCGCGTGCCCGCCGTGCCCCTCCTCAGCGCGAGGGTGCACTCCCTCCCCGTGAGGGTGCACTCCCTCCGCGTCAGGGTGCACTCCCTCCGCTTGAGGGTGCACTCGTTCCGCGCCGGGGCGCACTCCCTCGCCCGCAGCGTGTGCACCCTCGCGCGCAGCGTGTGCACCCTCGCGAGGAACATGCGCACCCTCGCCCACAGCGTGTGCACCCTCGCGCGCAGCGCGTGCACCCTCGCGGGTCGGAGGGGTGATGGCGTGGTGCGCGTGGTGGTCGTGGTCGGCCATGATTGACTCCTTCCGGGTACCCCCTGGGGGTATCAGAGAGAACTCCGCGACACCGCGGCGTATTCCGCCGATCCGCGGAAGGCCGACCGGAATCCCCGCAGCCGAAGGCTGTTGCTCACCACGAACACGCTCGAGAACGCCATCGCCGCCCCCGCGAGCATCGGGTTGAGAAGCCCGAGCGCCGCGAGCGGGATCGCCGCGACGTTGTACGCGAACGCCCAGAAGAGATTGCCCTTGATCACCCCGAGGGTCCGCCGCGACAGGCGGATCGCATCCGCCGCCGCCCGCAGATCGCCCGAGACGAGGGTGAGGTCGGAGGCCTCGATCGCGACATCCGTCCCCGTCCCCATCGCCAGGCCCAGGTCGGCCTGCGCGAGCGCGGCGGCGTCGTTCACGCCGTCACCGACCATCGCGACGACCCGCCCCTCCCCCTGCAGACGCTTCACGACCTCGACCTTCTCGGCGGGCAGCACCTCGGCGATGACATCGTCGATGCCGACCTCGGCCGCCACGCGCCGCGCCACCGTGTCGTTGTCACCCGTGAGCAGCACCGGCGTGAGCCCGAGCCGCCGGAAGGCCATGATCGCCTCGGCGCTCGTCGGCTTCACCTGATCCGAAACGGTGAGGATGCCGCGGGCGGCACCGTCCCACCCGACGATCACCGCGGTCGCACCCTCGCCCTCCGCCAGGCGCTTGGCCTCAGCCAGATCGGCGGGCAGCTCCACGGCCCACTCGGCGAGGAGCGCATCTCGTCCGACGAAGACGAGGTGCCCATCAACGACCCCCTGCACGCCGCGTCCCTCGAGGTTCTGGAACGACTCGACGACAGGCAACTCTCCGAAACGCTCGCGAACCGCGACCGAGATCGCCCGGGCGATCGGATGCTCCGACGCCTCCTCGACAGCCCCCGCGAGGCGCAGCAGCTCGTCCTCCGAGACGCCCGCCGTGGCGACGACGCCGGTCAGCGTCATCCGTCCGCTCGTCACCGTGCCGGTCTTGTCGAGCACGATGGTGTCGACGCGGCGGGTCTGCTCGAGCACCTCGGGGCCCTTGATCAGGATGCCCAGCTGCGCGCCGCGACCGGTTCCGACGAGCAGCGCCGTGGGGGTGGCGAGCCCGAGCGCGCAGGGGCAGGCGATGATCAGCACGGCGACGGCCGCGGTGAACGCCGCCTCGGCGCCGAAGCCGGCGCCGAGCCACGCGCCCAGCACGCCGACGGCGATCGCGATGACGACGGGCACGAAGACGCCCGAGATCCGGTCGGCCAGGCGCTGCACCTCGGCTTTGCCCGACTGGGCCTCTTCGACGAGCCGCGCCATCTGGGCCAACTGGGTGTCGGCACCGATGCGGGTGGCGCGCACGACGAGCCGCCCGCCGGCGTTGACGGTCGCACCGACCACCGCGTCGCCGACCGTCACTTCGACGGGCACCGACTCGCCCGTGAGCATCGAGGCGTCCACGGCGCTCCGCCCCTCGACGATCACGCCGTCGGTGGCGATCTTTTCCCCCGGGCGCACGACGAACTCGTCGCCGACGCGCAGGTCGCCGATCGGCACCCGCACCTCCCCCGCCGGGCGCCCGTCAGCAGAGCGGCGCACCGCGACATCCTTCGCCCCCATGTCGAGCAGGGCACGCATCGCGTCGCCCGCCCGGCGCTTCGCGCGCTTTTCGAAGTAGCGACCGGCGAGCACGAACATCGTCACGCCCGCGGCGACCTCGAGGTAGATGTTGGCCGACCCGTCGCTCGGCGCGATGGCGAGGGTGAAGGGGTGGACCATGCCCGGCTCGCCGGCCGTGCCGAAGAACAGGGCCCAGAGCGACCAGAGGAACGCCGCAGAGACGCCGACCGAGATGAGGGTGTCCATCGTCGCCGCGCCGTGGCGGAGGTTCAGCCCCGCCGCACGGTGGAACGGCCACGCCGCCCACACCACCACGGGCGCGGCGAGCGCGAGCGCCGCCCACTGCCAGTAGGTGAACTGCAGCGCGGGGATCATCGAGAGCACGATGACGGGAACCCCGAGGATGACGCTGCCGATCACCCTCTGTCGCAGCGACCGGAGCTCGGGGTCGTCACGTCCCTCGGTCGACGCGGCCGTCGGGTCGGGCTCGGGCGGAGCGGGAAGCGCCGCGGTGTAGCCGGTCTTCTCGACCTCGGCGATGAGCGTGGCGGGGTCGGTGCCCGCGGGCACCTCGACGTGCGCCTTCTCGGTGGCGTAGTTCACGCTCGCCGTCACTCCGTCGAGCTTGTTGAGCTTGCGCTCGATGCGGTTGGCGCACGACGCGCACGTCATGCCGCCGATCTCGAGCTCGACGCGGTCGGTCGGGCCAGGCTGCACGGTGGTCACGATGCCTCCACTCGGAAGGTGGCGGTGTGCACCTCTCCGTCGATCTTGACATCGAGGTACAGCAGGTACGCGCCGGCGCTCGGCACGTCGGCGGCGAACGACACGGTGCCCGGCTCGTGGCCGTCGGCGTGCTCGGGGTGCACGTGCAGGTAGGCGAGATCGCCTTCGCGGAGCGCCACGAGGTGGCCGTCGGCGCCGAGATAGGGCTCGAGCTCGACGGGCCGGCCGTCGCGAGACACCGTGAACCCGAGGAAGGATTCGCCGCCCGCGTCGAGGTCGCCGGTCATCGTCAACTCGAAGGGCCCCGCCGACGCCGCCGTTCCCGAGACCGGAGCGGATGCCTCGACGGCACCCTCCACCAGCACGGAACGGGTCAGGGTGAGGCCTTCGCCGAGCTCGCTCGGCACGATGTCGGCGTAGACGCGGTAGCCGCCCGCGGCATCCCAGGTCCAGGGGATCGTCCAGCGGCCGTCCGCGCCCAGCGTCGGGTGCTCGTGCCGGAACGCGGCGCCGTCGGTGCGGACGACGATGAGATGGAGGTCCTTTTCGTGGGCGACGTCGTACTCGGTGACGGGGTCACCGCCCGGCCCCGTGATCTCGAACGACAGGATGCCGGCTTCGCCGACCTCGCTCGGAGCATCGACCTCAGACAGGGTGTACCCCCGGTCGCTCGCGGTGACGCCGGTGACGGCACCCCCGCTCTCCGTGAGGTCGGCGCTCCCCGACTCTTCGTGAGCCGACCCACCGTCATCGTGACCACCCGCCGCGCCTGACGGGGTGGTTGATGGCGAATGCGGTGTCTCGGCGTGCGCGCCGGCGGGGTCCGTCGGTCCCGACGCCGCCGACGACGGCACGTCGGGCGCGACGAGCGCCGCCACGCCGAAGGACGCGCCGAACACCAGCGCGAGCCCTCCGGCGTAGAGGCCGAGTCGGACCGGGGCGTTCATGTCAGGCGCGAGCCGCCTGGTAGCCGGCCTCTTCGACCGCGGCGATGACCGCGGCGTCGTCGACAGGCGTCTCGGCCGAAACGACGAGCTTTCCGGTCTGGGCCGACACGTCGACGACGGTCAAGCCCGCGATCTCGCTGACCTCTTCGCGGACCGACATCTCGCAGTGACCGCAGGTCATGCCGGTGACGGTGTACTCGGTGGTGGCGCTCATGGATTCTCCTCGATACGTCTAGGGGGTATGTAGGTCACAATACCCGCTCCCGGTATACGCCGGGGCCGCTTGATGCCATTCACTGCCGGCCGCCATTGACGTGAACAGCAAGCCTGGTAACGTATAGAACGTTCTCCACCGGTGGGGACCCGAACAAACTGGAGACCGAATGAACGCCACCCCGGCCGGCCCGACGATCGCCTCGGCCAAGCGTCCCACCATCGTCGATGTCGCGCATCATGCGGGCGTGTCTGTGGCCTCGGCATCCAAGGTGCTCCGTGACGCCTACGGTGTCAGCGCTGCGATGAAAGAGCGTGTCCGCGCGGCGATGAAGGAGCTCGACTACCGACCTTCGGCCGCTGCCCGAGCCATGCGCGGCCAGACGTACACGGTCGGCCTGGTCGTGGCCGACATCGACAACCAGTTCGTCTCCCTCCTTGTTGACGGGATCACCGACGCCCTTCGATCGACGAACTACGACGTCCTCATCGGCCCTGCGGGCAACGACGTCGCTACGCAGGCGCGGATGATCGACGCGCTCATCGAGCACCGGATGGACGGACTGTTGCTGTTCGCCCCCTATGCCTCTGCCGCCAAGCTCGCAGATGTAGCCGCTCAGACCCCGACTGTGGTCATCTCGCGCCACGGTCTGGCGCCGGAATACGACACCGTCGCCGGCGACGACCTCGGCGGCGCTCGCGCCGTCATCGACCACCTCGTCGAGCTGGGGCACTCGCGCATCGCGTTCGTGGGGCACGACGACGGTCCCGGGCTCGACCCGCTGTCACCGCAGCAGATGCGCGAGCGGGGCTATCGCGAAGCGATGGCGGCGCACGGCCTCGTCGACGAGATCGACATCGTGCGAACCGCCTGGAGCGAGAAGGGCGGCCACGACGCCGCTCGCGAGATCCTCGATCGAGCGGACCGACCGACGGCCATCTTCGCAGGGGCAGACGTCGCCGCCATCGCGCTCATGAGCGCGTGCGCCGACCGCGGCATCTCGATCCCCGATGAGCTGTCGCTCGTGGGCTACGACAACACCCGCATCGCGGCGCTGCGGCCGGTGTCGCTGACGAGCGTCGACCAGGGGGCGCGTGACATCGGCGCCGTCGCGGCGACCCGGCTCCTGGAGCGGATCGCCGGCCGCGCCCAGAGCACGCAATCCGTTCACCCCACGACGCTGGTGGTGCGGCGAAGCACCGCCGCGCCGCAGCGCGTCGCTCAGGTGCGCTGACCCCCGCCGGGCGCGGTCCCGGCCCGTTCGTACCCATCGCTCGGCACCGGGAGCACGTCTTCGACCTCGATCTGGCGGAGGACGAGGCGCCGCATCAGGTCGGCGAGCACGTCTCGGTGCTCGGGCGCGGCAGAGACATCGCGGATCTCAGCGGGATCGGTCGGCAGGTGATGAAGGCGGATGACGGGCCTGGCCGCATCGGCGTGTTCGACGATGAGCTTCCACGGCCCTGAGCGCAGCATCCTCATGCGCCCGGCCTGGGTGACCGCGTTCAGCTCATCGAAGGTCGGTGCGCCCTCGGGCTCACCCCCGACGGGAAGACCGGGAAGGGGGCGCCCGTCGAGCCCTCGAGGCGTAAACCGCGCGCCACCGATTCCCTGCTCGCCGTAGACGTCGTCGAATCGGTCGGGCTGTTCCGACGCCGTCCACACTCCTCGCAGAGACCGGCCCTGCACCCCGACGGGCACCCCGACCCCGAGGTAGTCGCACACCGTCGGGAGGATGTCGGCGAGGCTTACCAGCTGCGCGTCAATGCGACCCCGCTCCGCAACGTCGGGACCTGAGACGACCAGGGGCACGCGCATGAGGAAATCGGAGATCCCGGCGCCCTTGCGCATCAGGCCGTACTCCCCGAAGTAGTCGCCGTGATCGGAGGTCACGAGAAGGAGCGTGTCGTCGAGAACGCCGCGTTCGGCGAGCCCGGCGGTGAACCGTGCGATCTGATCGTCGATGAGGCGGAGCATGCCGAGGTAGTTCGCGCGCGCACGCGGGATCTTCTCGCTGTAGTCGGGTTCCCCGCTCTCACCGATCCGGCGCAGATGCCGGTATTCGAAGGGGGCGTCGTCGAGGAACTCCGCGCCCACGCGCGGGTCGGGGATGTCCTCCGGCGGGAAGACGTCGAAGTAGCCCGCCGGCGCCTGGTAGGGATTGTGGGGTTCGGGGAAGGCGAGGTAGAGCAGGAAGGGAGCGTCCGATTCGAGCGCGTCGAGCCACCCCAGCGCGTGACTGACCAGACGGTGCGGATTCTGCACCTCGACGCCGCCCGGCGACGGCGAGGTCGACGTGCGATGACGCAGGTGCGTCAGCCACTCGTCGAAGGCCTCCTCCTCCGCGCTGCGCGGACCGGTGATCTGCCCGTTGTGGCTGAACTCGATGTACTCGTCGACGTCTCGCGCCTCGAGGTAGGTGTGGTTCTTCCCCACCAGAGCCGTGGCGTAGCCCGCCGCGCGGGCGACCGAGAAGATGTCCGCCGTGCGAAGAGCGCTGTCGCGGGCCGCATTCTGCGTCACCCCGTGCGCACTGGGGAACCGCCCGGTGAGCACGCTCGTTCGCGCCGGGGCGCATACCGGCGCTGTCGTGTATGCGCCGGAGAACCACGCGCCGCGCTGCGCCAATGTGTCGACGAAGGGCGTCACATCCAGGGGGTAGCCCTCCCGCCGGGTGAGGTCGGCCCGCTGCTGATCGGTGATGATGACGACGACGTTCGTGTGTCTCATCCTTCGTCCGCCTCGGCATCCACGAGCCGCACCATCGTCCACGACACCGGTGGGAGCTGCACCGACAGCGCGCCTGGCTGTTGCCGGACAGACCGGTTCGGTCGAGGACTGACCCGATCGGGGAAGACGGCGGAATTTTGCGCATCGAGATCCGGGTCGTGGAGCGTCACCGCTTCGGCCACGACCAGCACGGCCAGGGCGCCGCTCAACTCGACGGTGACCTCTGCCGCGGCCGACTCGTGACGGTTCACGAGGAAGACCGCGCCCCCACGACCCGGGTCATGCGTTGCCGCGACGGAGACGAAGGGCGTGTCGCCATGGACGGCTGTGTGGTGACCGGGGGTATCGATCACGACGTCGAGGCTCCGCCCTCGGGCGTGGCGCGCGGTCAGCGCGAAGGGGTGGAAGGTGGCTTTTCGCCATGCCGGCCCGTTGTCCGGAGCGGCGATCGGCGCGATGACGTTCACGATCTGGGCCAACGAGGCGCTTCGCACCCGATCCGCGTGCCGGAGCAACGACATGAGGAGGTCTCCGACCACCACCCCGTCGGTGACGGTGTAGTCCTCCTCGCTGAGCGGGGGCGCCAGTGGCCAATCATCCGCAGCCCGGGGCAGCTGCTCGGGCAGACGGGAGGAGTACCACACGTTCCATTCGTCGAAGGAGACCGCGATGGTCTTGCTGCTCCCCCGCACGGCTTTGACGTGATCCGCCGTCGCGACGACAGCGTCGATGAAGCGGTCCATGTTCACCGCGGAACCGAGGAACGAGGCGCGATCGTCCGGCTCGGGTTCGTAGTACGCGTGACACGAAAGGTAGTCCACGTCGTCGTACGTGTGGGTGAGGACCACCTTCTCCCACTCCCCGAAGGTCGGCATCGCCGCGTGAGAGGACCCGCAGGCCACCAGCTCGAGATCCGGATCGACCTGCCGCATGGCCTTGGCGGTCTGCGCAGCGAGTATGCCGTAGTCCTCGGGGGTGCGCTGACCCAGCTGCCAGGGACCGTCCATCTCGTTTCCCAGACACCACATCTTCACGCCGAACGGCTCGGCGCGCCCGTTCTCGGAGCGCCACTGCGACAAGCGCGTCGGCGCGGAGATGTTGACGTACTCCAGGAACTCGATCGCCTCCCGCGTACCCCGCGTTCCGAGATTGACGGCGAGCATGAGTTCCGCGTCGACCTCGCTGAGCCATTCTGCGAATTCGTGAATGCCTACCTCATTGGTCTCACTGCTGTGCCAGGCCAGGTTCAGGCGCGTCGGCCGAAGCTCCCGGGGGCCGACGCTGTCCTCCCAATGGAAGCCCGAGACGAAGTTGCCGCCGGGATAGCGGACGGTGGTCACACCTAACTCGCGAACAAGGTCGATCACATCGCGTCGGAACCCGCGCTCGTCCGCACTCGGATGACCGGGGGCGTAGATGCCTCCGTACACCCCGCGGCCCATGTGCTCGACGAAGCCTCCGAAAAGACGCCGATCGATGTCGCCGACGACTCGTTCGGAGTCCAGCGCGACCCGCACGCGCAACGGGCTTTCCCGTCCGAGGGGGTCGTCTGCCACCTCTGCGCGCTGCATGGACATAGTCATCCCTTGACCCCTCCTTCGGTGAGCCCCGCGAGCACCTGGCGCTGGGCGATGATGTAGACGATCACGAGCGGCAGACTCGACAGGACCACGTGGGCGAAGACCTCGTTCCAGCGGATGATGTTCATCGACGCGGAGGCGAACGAGAACAGTGCCACCGGCAGCGTCGCGTTGTCGGGACCGCGCAACAGAAGCTGAGCGAAGAACAGGTCGTTCCACACGGCGATGATCAACAGCACGGCGCCGACGAACATCACCGGCCGAAGAAGCGGCAGGAGGATCTGGAAGAACGTGCGCACTCGTGACGCACCGTCGATGGCCGCCGACTCCTCGATCTCCATCGGAATGCCCTTGACGAACCCGGTGGCGAGGAAGACGAAGAGACCCATCTTCGTGCCGATCATCATGAGGGCGTATCCCGCCAACGACCCGTCGATCCCCAGCGTCGTCAGCACGAAGATCGTGGGGATCACGGCGGGCGGAAGCAGGATGGACAGGGCACTGAGGTAGTACAGGCCCTGCAGCGTCATGGAGCGCGAACGCGCATAGGCCCATGCGGCCATCGCGCCGAGGATCAGCACCGCGGCGATCGTGGGGATCGCCACGAGAAGACTGTTCCGCAGGCCCGTCAGGTAGTTGCCGTCCGCGAAGACGGCAGCGTAGTTCTCCAGCAGTCGCCACTCCTCAGGGAGGGCGAGGGTGAGGTCGGCGGCAGCCCGCTCTGTCTTGAAGGAGTTCACGACCAGCAGCCAGAGCGGAACGAGCACCCAGGGAACGGCGAAGAGAGCCAAAAGGATGTAGCGGATGCCGCCGGTGATTCGAGTCCGACGCGCGAGAGCGGAGCTCATGCGGAGATCTCCCTTCTGCGCAGCCACGAGACGAGTGGGATCGCGACGACGATCACGAGGAGCGTCACGAAGAGGTTCAGCGAACTGGCCACGCCGAAGAACGAATAGCCGAACTGCTGAACGACGGCGAAGTTGAGTGTCGAGGTGCTGTCACCGGGGCCACCCTGGGTCATCGAGGCGACGACATCGTAGGCGGTGAGGGCACCGATCAGGGTGGTGACCACGTTGAAGGTGAACGCGGGCGCGAGAAGCGGGAAGGTGACCTTCCAGAATCTCGTCCAGGGCGGCGCCCCGTCGATCTCAGCCGCTTCGAGAAGCTCACGCGGCACGCTGTTGATGCCGGCGATGTAGACCAGAGTGGCGATACCGCACCACTTCCAGGCATCGACGAAAGCCACCGAGAACAGAGCCCACACGGGGTCGCCGAGCCAGGCGAAGCTGAAGCCGGGGACGACCACACCGATGGCCGCGTTGAGCGGCCCCTCCGGGTCGAGGATCGCCCGCCAGATGTAGCCGCCTGCCAGCGGCGAGATGAGGACCGGGAGGAAGAAGAGCGAGCGGAAGAACGTGTTGCCCCACGTGTTGTCCCGTAGCGCGAAAGCCAGCGACAGACTCACGACGTTCTGCACGAGCATGCAGATGACGGCGTACACCACCGTGACAGCGGTGCTGGTCCACAGGATGCCGCGCGAAGCGAGGAGTTCGAAGTTCGACAGTCCCACCAAGGCGATGTCCGAGGAGTATCCGGTCCACGACGAGAAGGCGAACGGGAGGTTCAGCAGGAACGGAACGGTGAAGAAGACGCAGATGAGGACGATCGAGGGGATGATGAACGGCCACGTGCGGCGGGTGACACGCCGCCGGGGGCGAGGCCCCGCGGGGAGCGCCGAAGCACTCCCCGCGGGGCTGCTCACCGGAGGGGCCTGGAGCTGCGTCACCATCCGTCGATTCCGGCGGCGCCGGCGGCCTGCTGCACGGACAACGCCAATTCCTTGGCTCCGTCGGTGGGATTGGACTGGTCGGCGAGGATCTTCGTGGTGACGTCCTTGAGCACCACGAATCCGGGGATCCCCGCATTGACGCCGGGAGAGGCGGTCTCCGCTGCCTTCTGGAAGGACAACTGGAGTTCCGAGAATCCCTCGGGAGTCGTCGCGCCCTCGTAGACGGGGAACAGCGGACCGGAGTCGACCATGTCCTGGTACCCGGCGCCCGTGACGAACTCGATGAACTGCCGCGCGGCCGCTTCTTTCGCGGCATCCCCCGTCTTGGGAGCGTAGAAAGTGCCGAAGGGGCCGTAGTTGGCGGTTGCCATCTGCTCCGAGAGAGACAGCCCGACGAAGCCGACGGTCTCATCGAGCAGGTCGCGGTCGCCGCCGATGTATGTGACGAGGCTGTCGTAGAAGTTCGAGTGCAGCACCGTCACCGCGGCCTCGCCGTCGATGACCGCGGCCAGGGAATCCTCGAAGCTGGTGGTGGTCGCGTCGGCGTTGAAGCATCCACCCGCCTTGAGGTCGGAGTAGAGGGTCAACCCGGCGACGAGCGGCCCGTCCGGATCGTCCAGGGTCTCTTCCTTGCTCAGCACCGCCTCGGCGTAGGCGCCGTCCTGGTTGGCCTCTGCCATCGACAACAGCGGGATGAGCTGGGTAGGCCACCCGCTGGCGCCTGATTCGATGATCGGGTCGATTCCCGTGCCCTGCAGGGAGGCGCACATCTCGACGAGATCGGCCATCGATGCTGGGGGCTCCAGACCGTTGTCGGCGAGAACGGCCTTGTTGTAGTAGAAGCCGTAGACCTCGGGGAACTGCGTGATCGCACCATAGACCGTGTCGTCGATGGTGACGGTGGCGAAGGCCTTCGAGACGAAGTCCATATCGGACAGGTCTTGGAAGTTCTCCGCGGGGTTGAGGGGATATACGAGCGAGGGAATCGCGTGGTAGGTGAGGATGTCGGGGCGGTCGCCCGTGGCCCACCGCGTGGTCGTGGCGTTCTCGAAGCCGTCACAGGGGATGTCGACGAGCTCCAGGGTGATGCCGGACTCCGCCTCGAAGGCCTCGTAGAGCCCCTCGACCTCGGGGGTCACGCATGCCCCGTGCCAGAGGGTGAGGGATGTCACCTCCTCCCCGGCATCGGTCGATTCTGCGGTACCAGCGCATCCGCTCACGGCGAGCGCGATCACCGCGACGCCGGATGCGGCCATGAGGCGACGATCAAGCATGTGACACTCCTTCGGGTCTCGCTCTCGAGCAGAGAACGTTCTCGAAGAACGTTATCGAAGAACGTTCTCTCCAACAAGAGTCATTTTCGACCGTTCACTTGGAATCGTCGTCGTCAGCAGGCCACGGTGCGGAATCCCGTGTTTCCGGTGGAGGAGTCCGGAGTGTTCGCCGATCGGGCTGCATTCCGATAGCGGTCGCAATAGGACGGATGACAGAGGTAGCTGCCGCCGCGGATGACGCGCGTCCGCCCGCCTGCCGGGCCGCGCGGGTCGCGGCGAGGCGAAATGTCGTAGTAACCCGGGTCGTACCAGTCGGCACACCATTCCCAGACGTTGCCGACGCACTGCCACAGTCCCCAGCCATTAGGAGAGAACGTTCGCACGGGGGCGGTGGTGAGGAACCCATCGGTGCCGGCGTTATCGACCGGGAACTCGCCCTGGAAGATGTTCGCGCGCCACCCGGCGTCATCCACCTCCGCGTCACCCCAGGGAAACCGTGCGGCCTCCTGACCGCCGCGAGCAGCGAACTCCCACTCCGCCTCGGAGGGGAGGCGCCGATCGGCCCACGCGCAGTAGGCGGCTGCGTCAGTCCAGCTGACGTGGACGACCGGGTGGTCCGCCCGCTCATCGATGTCCGAAAGGGCGCCGTCCGGATGACGCCAGTCGGCTCCGCGGACCATGAGCCACCACGGCGCACCCGTCACCGCCCCGATGACATCGTCCGGCGGGCTGCGCACCGCCGAGTGAAACACCATCGAGGCGCCCCAGCGCTCGGCGTCTGTGACATGCCCGGTGTCGTCGACGAACCGAGCGAAATCTGCCGTGGTCACGGTCGTCACGTCGATGCGGAACGGGTCCACCTCCACGCGGTGAACCGGCCCTTCGTCCGCACGCGCCCTGACGCGGTCGGAAGACTCACCCATGAGGAACGATCCCGCGGGGATCATGGCCTGTTCGATCGTGTGCCTCACGTCATCGGGTCCCGGTGTCGGCGTACCGAGGAACGAGATGATCCCGCACGAAGCATGCGGCATCCGCCACGATGCGCGAGGCGACGGCGCTGCCCGCCACCCCGAGCACGCCGTGGAACGTGCCCGGATAGTGGCGAAGCTCGGTGGGCACCCCCTCGCCGATCAACCGGCGGGCGAAGGCGATCCCCTCATCCCGCAGGGGGTCGAGATCGCGGGTGGAGATCAGCGTCGGCGGAAACCACGAGACATCGGGAAGGTGCGCGGGTGCCGCTTCCGCCGGCCGCGAGTATCGGATGTCGCCGAGGTAGATGTCCCAGCTCCACTCCGCAAGCCCTCGGTTCCAGATCGGTGTGGCGGTGAACCTCCGGGCGGACGCCGTGCTGAGGTGATCGTCGAGCACTGGTTCGAGGAGCGCCAGGAAGTCCGGGGGATGTTCCTCGCCGACGCGGGCCACGACACCGGCGGCGAGCGCGGCTCCCGCGCTCTCGCCGTAGATTCCGAGCGGCCCCGGGCCGAGCCCGAACCGGCGGGGGTCCTTTACCAGTGCCCGGTACGCCGCGGCGCAGTCATCCAGCCCCGCAGGATAGGGATGCTCCGGGGCCAACCGGTAGTCGATGGAGCAGACGACGGTGCCCGTCCGCTCGCTCAGCTGCGCGCACACCGCGTCGTACAGCGTCGCGCTCCCCATGAAGAAGCCTCCGCCGTGGATGTGCAGCACCGTTCCCGCCGACGCGCCCGTCGGCGGCCGGTGCACGCGCAGCTCGCGCTCGGCTCCCCCGTCCGCGAAGACGAGGTGCACCTCGGGGTCCCGCGCCGGGCGTTCTGTCATCGACGAGGCCATCAGTTCTCGCATCGCCGCCACATCGCCCGGGCGGTAGTCGGGTACCTCATCGAGGCGGTCGGCGAGTTCCCGCAGCATCCGATCGCGACCATCGACGATCTCGTGGTCGGTCATCTCACTCCTCAGCGCTCCTGATCGATCTCTCGCGCCTCGAGCGGGAGCCCCGCCATGAGGTGGATGAGATCGCGTGTGCCGACCGTGTCGGCGTCGTCGTCGAACGAGACCCGACCGAGGTTGAGCACCACGACGCGATCGGCGATGAGCTTCACCGATTCGACGTCGTGCGTGATGATCAGCACCGCCGCCCCCGCATCAGCGAGCGACCGGGCGAGCTTCAGCACCAGCGAACGCTGACGCACACCCAGCGCGGCGGTCGGTTCGTCGAGGATCACGACCTTGACGCCGTCGACATCGGTGCGGGCGATCGCGACGCACTGCCGCTGGCCGCCCGACAGTGCCGACACCGGCGCGAGGTAGTCCTCCAGCGAGATGCCGAGCGACCCGAGCCGGGTCCGGGCCTCGGCGATCGCCGCCGACCGGTCGAAGATCCCCAGGCTCCCCCAGCCCCACTTCACGGGCTCGCGCCCGAGGGTGAGGTTGTAGGCGGCGCCCAGGTTCGGCGCGACAGCGAGGTCTTGGTAGACCGTCTCCATGCCGAGGTCGCGACGTTCGAGGGCGCCACGGTCGACGATCGATCCCACGTCCTTCAGCTCGATGTCGCCGGCGTCGGGACGCACGAGCCCCGAGATCATCTTGATGACGGTGCTCTTTCCGGCGCCATTGTCGCCCAGCAGACAGGTCACCTGGCCGGCCCGCAGCGCGAACCCCACCTCAGAGACCGCCGTCACCGCGCCGTACGCCTTGCGGAGCCCGGTGGCGGACAGCGCCACGTCACCGGCGGGCACGTGCGCCACCAGCTCGGCGGGGTCGACGAGACCTTCGCGATCTCCCGCCTGCCGGTCTTCGGCCGCCTTGCGCGATCGACGCCGTCGGTACTCGTTGAACTGATCCGCGCCGAGGGCGAGAAGCAGGACGGCCCCGCCGATGACGGTCTGCCAGTAGTCCGAGATGCCGACGAAGATCAGTCCGGCGTTGAGGATGCCGATGGTCACCACGCCGAAGAACACCCCGAGCGGGCGACCGGTGCCGCCCGAGAAGCCGACGCCACCCAGGATGACGGCGGTGATCACCGCGATCTCGAAACCACTGCCGAGGTTGGGGCTCGCGCTGCCGAGCCGCCCGTAGGTGAGCAGAGCCACCAGGCCGATCGAGCCGCCCATGTAGACATAGAGCAGCACGAGGTGTCGCGGCACGTCGACGCCGAGCGCTCCGGCCGCGCGCGCATCGCCGCCGATGGCGTAGCTGCGCACCCCACCGACCGTCTTGGTCAGCGCCAGTGCGCCGAGGATGAAGACGATGAGTGCGACGATCACGATGATCGGGACGCCCAGAACCCGCAATCGTCCGAGGAGCGCGATGTCGGCAGGAAGCTCGAAGATCGGCCGTGACTGCGTGATGACGAATGCCAGCCCGGTATAGACACCGAGCAGGGCGAGGGTGACGATGATGGGCGAGATCTTCAGGATGCGGACGAGCAACCCGTTCGCGAGTCCGAGGAGCAGCCCGATGGCGATCGTCGCGACGACGC